>CAYVVR010000202.1:0-6878 GCA_964454655.1 uncultured Planctomycetaceae bacterium
CGTCAGACGTTGCGACGGCAGCGCACGTTGTCGGGCGGCCGCCTGTTCGGGGGAAAGCGGCCACGCGGCGATTTTCGGCGTTTGCGCCTTGGGCAAAACGCGGCGCGGATTCGGCGGGCCGACGTAGCCGGGCGTCGGCGGGATGATCTCGTAATCTTCGTCGGGGCCGCCGGTCGCACGCCGCAACGCAAGACGCCGTTCGTGCACCCCGTCGGGAATCGGGAACACTTCGTGCCACGTGCCGTGACACGGGGCGTTCAAGTCGATCCAGGTGACCAACCGATCCCAGGCCTCGGCGTCGAGGTTTACCCCGCCGTGTCCCTTTTGCAAGAGCTGGATCAACGGGCTGGTATCGGCATGGTATTCACCGGGGGTAAGCAGGTGTACGTCGTCTTCGATGCTTACGCGGCGGATGTACGGCAGCAGGGCCTCGTAGGCGGGCGTGAATCGCAAAACGCCGCCGGTCGCCTTCGCCATCTTGGGATGCAGTCGCTTGATTCCCAAGTCGGAAATCCGTCGTCCTTTGTAATCGGGGCGAAGTTCCTCCGCCCGCAGATCGGGCGCGGCTCGCTTTCCGTCGTGGCAATCGACGCAGTAGGCGTCGAGCACGGGCTGAACCTCGCGGGCGAAATCGAAGCCGCGCGGCGGACCGTACCACGGGGTGATCGTCACCGGTTCGCGAAGCGCCGCCTGGGCGATGCGTTGGCGGCCCGTTTGCGCCGGTGTTTCGTGGCAACCGACGCAAGAGATCTTTTCCCCCGGCATGGCCGTGTACCAACTGCGCATCAGTTGTACGGCTTTGCCTTCGGCGTCCAATGGTTGGATGGCCAACGGCGTGTTCGCAGGCACGCGGAAGCAGGCCGAGCCGTCTTCTTCGACGGGAACCGTGCCCAGAATCCGCATGACTTCCCACGGACCGCCGAAGCCGACCTTGTCGGGGCCGGCCAGTCCCGGATAGCCGAAGTCGTAGGCGACAAGGCGCAACCGCTTGATCGTCCCTCGCGGAACACCCGCCAAGCCGGGGCCGTTATACACGTCATGCAAATACACGACGGCGTCTTTCTGCTTGGGATCGATGCGGTCGGGAATGACCGGCGGCTTCGGTTGCGGACGAATCGGTATCGGCTCGAACAGTCCCCAATCTTGTTCGATGCGGATAGGCACCAGGTTGTCGAACACGTCGGCCAGGTAAATGCCCCACGGCGCGTTGGGGCCTTCTTGGCAGGCGACCAAGAAATACTTTTCCGAAAGCGGATACGGATGCAGGAACTTGGGCCAATCCTTCTGAACCAGGTTGTCGCGGATGTCGGGCCGGATCGGATCGCCGCGACCGCTGATCCGCTGCACGATGCCTTCGGCCTCGAACCACCCCTTGGTCAAATCGAGAAGAACCAGTTGCCCCATGCGATGCGGACCGTGATATCCCGAGAGAATCGCGATCAACCGATTCGACGAGCCGGGCAACGGCCGCGGAAAATAGAGCGCGTTGGGATACCACGAGTTGCTGCCGTAAACCGCTCGCTGGTTCGTTCCGTCAGGGTTCATCACCATCAATTGACGCATGAAGATGTGGTTGATGCCCGTGTAGTCCCAGCGATGATAGAGCACCTGTCCGTTGGGCAGCACGACCGGATGAAAGTTGTGATCTTGGTCGTAGCACAAGCGGCGAATCCCCGTCCCGTCGGCTTCCGCACGATAAAGATTCGTGACCAGTTTCTGCCCGTGCCAGCAAGGGACCGATTGCAAGCAGGCGGTCGAACCGAAGACGATCCGCCCGTCGGGCAAGTAGCACGGATCCATGCAATCGACGTCTTCGGGCATCGAGACGGCCAAGCGCGGCCGTCCGCCGTCCAGCGGTAGTTCGTAGATCTTCCAACTTTCGGCGTCGGACTTGGTGAACAAAATACGGTCGCCGTCGAAATGCAAATCGACCTCGCCCACGTAACCGCCGTCGTCGGGACGATAGACCGGCTTCGATTCGCCGGTTTTCGGTCGAAAACGGAACAGGGCGTTGTCGTAGCCCGTTTTCGGCAACGAGCTGTTGCATTCGTGATTCGAGGGGAAGCCGTATTCCAACCCCGGAGCGGCGGAATAGCCGATGATCTTGTCTTTTGCGTCGGGATCATAACGCGAGCTGCGGCGCCGCACCGCCAAGATTTCCAGGTCGTCGAGCAAAGGATTGTCGAGCAAGGCCTGCCGTTGGAGTTCCGCCAGCCGCCGAGCCGTGTCGGGTTTTCCGGCTGCGTGGTCGGCTGCCAAACGGTCGAGTGCCGCCAGATATTCCCGACCCCGCGGATAAGCATCGCCGTAACGATCGATCAAATCGAGTACGGCCGCCTTGGTCGTCCGGATGCGATACGCCGTCAGCGCCTTGCCTTGATACGGCCCTCCGGCGGAGGCCGCTTGGGCGTCCGACGGTGTCGGTGTGGCGGCGGACGATTCCATCACCGGAAAGGCGATAATCGCGGCAGCCGTGACGGCGGCAAATGTGCATGCGCGGAATGCGTTCGGCCGGCGTCGATCGACACCTTCCGGTCTCGGGCGAGAGCGGGAAACCATGCTCGGTACCTCGTGGGGATGGTGGTCCGGCGAAAGAACGTGTTGTTCTGCGTGAGACGAACCGGAATGCGACTGCGCCCGATTTTATCACGAGCGGCGACTTGGTCGCCAGTGTTTCGGATGCGATCGCAAGCCCCGAAGGTGACCGGCTGGGGGCGATTCAGCGTTTCTCGAATCGCGAACGGTAGACGGGGAGTCCGGCCAGTCGCATGCGACGTTCGAAGTGCGTGCGGTAATCGAGATCGTGTTCCGGCTGGGCTTCCGGCACTTCGAAGGGGCCGGCCAGCGTCGTGTGCGCGGCAATGATTTCCAGCGACTCGCGGAAGTATTCTTCGACATCCGTCCAAAAGTGGAACTCGCCGCCGGAAACCAACACCCGTTCGACGTCGCGAACGAACGTATCCTTCAGCACCCGGCGCTTGCGGTGCCGTTTCTTCCACCAGGGGTCGGGGAAGTAGACGTGGACGGCGTGCAGCGATGCGTCGGGGATGTATTCGGCGACGATCCGCAGGGCGTCCCCGTGCACGACGATCGCGTTCTTCAACTCTCGCTTGGCCAGATTGGCCGCGGCGAACCGGGCGTACTTGAAGGCGACTTCGATGCCGAGGAAATCGCGGTCGGGGAAGGCGGCCGCCGCCCGACGCAAAAACAGCCCTTTTCCCGATCCGACTTCGAGTTCGAGCGGTGCTTCGCGTCCGAACAACGCCGCGGGGTTCCACGGTTGCGGAAGTTGCTCGGCGGTCCGCAGGTGGTACGAGAGATCGAGATTCGGATCGATTTTGCGGAGGGCTCTGCGACCCATCGGTACTCTCGGCGAAAGAGGCGACAAACGACTCGGCCCCGGCGACCACCCGTCGGCGGACGGTCAGCTATCGTTCTTTTTGAGTTCGGCCGTTGCCGCGTCGACCATTTCTTTCGACAGCGGAATGCCCTTGAGAATGCCTTCGCAAACCAAGTTGTTGCGAACGAAGCACTCGAAGCGGCAGGTGAGAATCATCCGCTTGGCCTTCAAGAGCTGGGCGACGATGACGAACCGTTCGCCGGGCGGAACGACCCCGCGAAAACGAACGTCTTCCAGTCCGCCGAAGCCGATCATCTCGGCATTGATGACCTGGTGCTTAAGCGCGAAATAGCTTGCCAGTTGGGCCGAGGCTTCGCACATGATGACGCCGGGCATCAAGGGCATACCGGGCATGTGCCCGCGAATCCAGAATTCGTCGGGCGTCAGGTCTTTGTAACCGACGCAAATCCCTCGTTCGACGTCTTCGTAGCAGACCGCCGTCAGTTGCTCCATCTCGAACCGTTGAGGATTGTACTTGTGAATTTCCTCGATGTCGGCGATCACGTGGTCGAGATCGATTTGCGAAGGATCGAGAATCAGCTCTTTCTTGGCCACGCCACGGTCCTCAACTGGATTGTCTAGGATTGTCGACAATGCAAAGAATCGGCCAGCCGTCGGTGGCGGCACGCGACGACCGACCGTGAGAAACGTCTCGCTGCGCATGTCGATCGTCGGCCGGGAGGGGCTCCCGGGGTTTTTGCGTGCCGAATGACGGCGGCAAACAACACTCAGGTGCGTACCAAGCGGCGTTTGGCTCGCCGACCTTTGGCATTGGCCGGTCGTTTTCCGTGATTCGCTTTCTTGATCTTTCGATGCGGTTTGGCCATGGATCGGGTTTCCTTCGGATCGCTATCTTCACTACACGTCGAAGCGCGGCACATGCCTTTGGTGCCGTGCGCGTTGCGTACCACTTGAATCGACGGCTTCGTTCGTGCCATCGCAGGTGACGGCAAAGCCCCTGCCAAGGTGCAAGGCGAGGCCGTCGGTGGAAAACTACCACTATACCAATCCCCCCTCGGCTTGGAAACCCGCACTCCGCGATCGATCCCCTCATGTGGTGGGGTTATGGGATGTCGCCGAACAGATCGAAGGGGATGTCTTCCTCACGCTCTTCCGGGGCCGACTCGCGGCACGATTCGCGCGTCACGCGGCACTCGGGCAACGATTCAAGGAAGAAACGCCCGTAGGGTTTGGTTACCACCCGCGGATCGAGGATGACGACGATGCCCGTATCGCTTCGCGAGCGGATGAGGCGTCCGAACCCTTGTTTGAGCTTGATGGCGGCCTCGGGCATTTGGTAGTCGCGGAAGGGATTGCCGCCCGCGGCGCGAATGGCCTCCATGCGGGCCTCGGTCAACGGTCGATCGGGGACGGCGAACGGCAACTTCGTGATGATGACGTTTTGCAATTGCTCGCCCGGCACGTCGACGCCTTGCCAGAAGCTGTCGGTGCCGAACAACACACCGTGGGGGCTTTGCTTGAAACGTGCGAGTAGACGCGTGCGGGGAACGCCGTCGGCCTGGGAGAATAGGTCGTAGCCGCGGTCCATCAACCAGTCGTTCAGGGCCGTCGCCGTCCGACGCATCAGGTCGTAGCTGGTGAACAGCACGAAGGCCCGGCCTTGCGTGCGGTCGAGGTAACGCCGGATCATCCGCACCAACGCTTCCTCGAAACGCCGCGACTCGCTCGCCGGGTCGGGCATGTCGCCGACGACGATCAACTCGGCCTGGCGATGGTAATCGAAGGGACTTCCCAGGGTGAGGGTGCGAGCGGGCGGCGAACCGATTCGCTTGCGAAAATAGTCGAAATTGCCCGATCCCACACTCAAGGTCGCACTGGTAAGCACCGCGGTGCCCACTTCGTCGAACAGGGTTTCACGCAACAAGGGGCCCACGTCGATGGGGGAGGCCGCCAGTGTGACCCGCTCGCCGCGACGCTGTGACGAGACTTCGACCCAGTAGACCATTTCGCGGTCGCGTTGGTCGAGCCACACGTTCAATTGGCCGGCCAGCGTCAACAGCCGATCGCGAGCCGCGATCAGGTCTTGGCGGCGGTCGACGTCGTCGGTGCCCGAGATGAGCGAGGCCAGCGACTTGGCCGTGTTTTCGAGCCCCTCGACGAGGCTCTTGTCGAATAGCCCCGGTTCGTGGACCCGTCCGTTGCCTTTTTGCGTGTGGTACCACTCGGCGACCTTGCCGAAGAAGTCGTCGGCGCGGAAGGCACAATCGACGACGACCGATTGCTGGCGGCTGCATTCCCGGTCGGCCACCAGGCCGCGATGGGTGCGCTCGTTGTACAGCTTGTTCAGCACGTAGCGAACTTGGCCTGCCGAAAGATGGATTCCGAAGTGCTCGGCGGCGACCGCTTCGGCCGTATGGGCCTCGTCGATGACGACCAGATCGTAGTCGGGCAACAGGCTTGCGCCCTGTCGACGCAACGCCAAGTCGCTGAACAACAGGGCGTGATTGACGATCAGAAGTTGCGCGTGCTGCATCCGGCGCCGTGCCCGATAGTAGAAGCAGTCGTCGTAATGGTCGCATTTTCGCCCCAGGCAATTACTTTGGTCGCTGGAGACCTCGTCCCAAACCCGGTAATGGGGACGAAAGTCGAGATCCGAAAGCGAGCCGTCGGCGGTTTCGGCGGCCCAGGCGGCAATGCGGGAAAGTTCTTCGTCGAACTCGTCTTCGAACAGGCGTTTGCGGTTTTTCTGCGCGTTGGCCAGCCGTCGCTTACTCAGGTAGTTGCCGCGGCCTTTCACCAACACGGCGGTGAATTCCAACGGAATAACGCTGTTGAGAAAGGGGATGTCCTTGTGCAGAAGCTGCTCTTGCAGGCTGATCGTGTGCGTCGACACGACGGCGCGACGGTGTCCCGCGCCGCCTTCTCCGGCGGTGGCCAGGATGAGCGGGACGAGATAGGCAAAGCTCTTACCGACGCCCGTTCCCGCCTCGACGATCAGGTGGGTTTCCGAATCGATGGCCTGCTCGACCGCCTCGGCCATTTCGAGCTGTTCGGGGCGGTGTTCATACCCGGCGAGTCGGCGTGCGATCGCCCCTTCGGGACCCAGGATTTCGGAAACACGTAGCATGGCAGTGCCGGTAAGGCCGAAAGATCGGCTTCGTTTGCGCGAATAATTAAAACGGCGGGGGATCGTAGAGTCCTAGACGGGGGAACGAAACGTTGCAAAAAAGATTTACTGCCCCGCCAATTTAAGTATCATGGGGGTGGTCGCTACCCCCGCAGGCGCGGTCGGTCGTTCGCCGAAATGGTCTACGTCGCCCATTCACCTACTGTAACCGATCGTCGACCAACTGCCCATCCGCAAGCGACAAGCGATTCGCGGCCGAAAGAACCGTGGAGAAAAACATGGCGATCGAATTTTTGTGTACGCGATGCGGAAGCAAGCTGCGGGTGCCGCCGGAAGCGGCCGGAAAGCAAGCTCGCTGTCCCAAGTGCGGCAGCGTCGAACCGGTACCGG
>CAYVVR010000202.1:6888-7303 GCA_964454655.1 uncultured Planctomycetaceae bacterium
CTGCCGACGAGGCGACAGCCGAATCTCAAGCGGAAACGTCCGCGACGGGCGGTTCGCCGTTGGACGGTAGTTGGACACCGCCACCGCGCGACGAGAACCCCTTTGCCGCGCCGCAAACCGACGCTTTCGAGCGTTCCACCGGCGGCCACACGATCCATCCGTTGGAATATCGAGAGATCACCTTCGAACAGCTTTTCTCCGACAGCTTTGCTGCGTTCAAAAAGACATGGGGGCTGTTGCTGCTCGCGTGGCTGGCGTTGACGGTCGTCGGGTTCGGGATCGGATTGGTGTTTCTTCCGCTTCAGCTCGCGGCGACACAGGCGGGTGAGAACGCCGTATTCTTGGTCGACGCAATTCATCGGCTCGTGTCTTTCGCTTGGTCCGTTTTCTGTACGCCGGTGTTTGCTCGCTTTGC
>CAYVVR010000203.1:0-705 GCA_964454655.1 uncultured Planctomycetaceae bacterium
CGAAACCAAGAGCTTACCGAGTTGCGGATCGAGCCGGTCGATCGTGTCGAGGAACTGGCGGCGTGGTTGGCCGGAAAGCCCGGTGTGCGGCAAGTCCGTAGGCAGACGATCGAGATCGTCGTGCAATTGGAAGGCAACCATTGCGAGCGGGCGCGGTTGTTGCGCCAGATCATCGAGGCCGGATTCGACGTCGCCACCTTCGCGCCGACGCGTTCCGTTTTGGAGAGCGTTTTCTTGAGCACCACCCGGGGAGCCGTGCAATGACCGTCGAGGTTTCACCGGAATCTGTCGATGCCCTACCCGGTACCGGAGATACGTCGGAATCGATCGCCGGCGGTCGATGGGCGGCCGTCGTGTCGTGGTTCGACGCCCGATTGAATCCCATCTTCGTGAAAGAGGTGCGGCAATCGTTCAAGTCGGGCGGCTTTCAATGGACGTTCCTTTTGCTCATCGTGGGAACGTGGTTGTACACAATTGCCGCCGCCGCAGGCGAGCAACTTCGCGCAACGTCGCTTCAGGGATACGTCGAATACTCGGGGACGAACTGGTTCGCCGGCTACTTCGTGCTGCTCAGTTTGGCCTTGCTGGTCGGTTTGCCGATCCAGGCGGGACGTTCGATGGCCGCCGACGTTTCGGCTGAAACATTCGAGCTGCTGAGCATCACCGCCCTGCATCCGTGGCGGATCGTGTTCGGAAAGCTGGCGG
>CAYVVR010000203.1:715-4890 GCA_964454655.1 uncultured Planctomycetaceae bacterium
CGTGCTGCCGTGCCTGGTCGTCACGTACATGCTCGGCGGAGTGCCGTTGCCCGGCGTGCTGTTGGCATTGATTTTGGAGACGGTCTGCTCGCTGTTGCTTTGCACCGGCGCCATGTTGGTCGGATCTATCCGCCAACCGCTGGTCCGTGGAACGGCGTCGACGATCTTGTTGTTGCTCCTGATATGGTGGGGGGGGATCGGTTTCGTCGGCTTCATGTTCGAGGGTGGGGGGTCGCTTTTCGGCGGGTTGTCGTTGGAGGTCGTCCTGCATTGGCTGGCGGTCTTGGCGACGCTTGGTACTGCGATCTTCTTGTTGATGATTGCGACGATCAAGGCCTCGTTGACGTTCCCCACCGACAATCGTTCGACGGCGATTCGGGCGGCGTTGTTGTTGGTGACCTGCTGTGTCGTAGGGTGGCAAACGTTCTGGGTGAACGTTGTCGACTCCGGCGTCGAGTTTGTGATAGTCGTACCGTGGGTGTTGACGGTGGTCGTGCTTTGGGGGGCCGGAAGCCTCATTATCGGTGAATCGCCGGTTATGTCCCGTCGTGTGCGACGGGAGTTGCCCCGAAGCCAATTGGGCAATCTGTTGTTGGGCGTGTTTTATCCGGGACCGGGCAGAGGCTACGCCTTCATTTTTTCTCTGCTGGCGGCGATGATCCTGATTTGGACGACGACTGCTCCCTTGGCCGAATTCTCCGGTAACGCATTGGTGGTATACCGCGGAGCGTTGTTGTTGACCGAGTTGGCCGTGTTGTACTTGGGTATCGGTCTGCTGTTGCTGCGGTTGTTCGTGCGGGCCGAGAAACGCTCGATCTGGTGGGGGCTGGGATCGCAATTGCTGTTGTTGGGCGTGGTCGTCACCGCCCAAATCACGATGGCCATGGTCGGCTCGGTGTGGTCTTCGAGTCGTCTCGATGCCGAGGTGTTCTATTTGTCTCCTTTTGGTGTGTGGGATAGCTTGGTCGATTGGATTGCCGTACCGATATTGGGAGCGGCGGCAGGCGTCGTCTTCGTGCTGAACCTGCTGGTGGGCACGGGGGCCGAAATGTTGGTGACCCGAGCGGAAAAGCCCCAGCGGGTGATCGAAGAAGAGAAAGTGCTCCACCCCAAAGAAGAAGAGCCGCTTAGCCCCTGGGACTGAGCTTTGGCACGTCGGCCCGGTACACGGCAACAGGGGTGTTGTTCCGATTCGTTCGGACCGGCGGACGATCGAACCTTTAGCGTGTTACTCGCTAAGCCCGATTTCGCGCAGAAACTCGAGACGGTAGATGCCCGTTTGATGGCCGTCGGAGAACCGCAAGCGATACGCATAGTTGCCCACCGGTTCCATGCCGACAAGCCGGACGTCGTCGTCCACGGGCAGGGGGGCGTCTTCGAAGCCCAGTCGTAACCGCTCTTCGTGACAGCCTGCGCAAGGGCATAATCCGCGTAGCCCTCGAACCGAGTATCGCAGCCGACGACCGTCGGTCCAGGTGATGCGCAACGTGTCTCCGTCGAGGTCGAGGCGTTCGGGTACGGCGTCGTCGGGCATCGTCTATCGACTCGGCATAGAAAGGAATTTCGCGGCGGCGACCTTGTCAACCACCGAATTTTCGAACACGCTCAAACGGTACACGGGCGAAAAGGACGCCGGGCATTCCTCGCCCGCCGAAATTGTAACGCGATTTAGCGGTCCGCCAAGGGAAGGGAGCGATTCTCGATGGATGCGTTGGAAGCGATTCATACGCGGCGAAGCATTCGCCGGTACACGTCGGAACCGGTTTCGAACGAAGCGATTCGCGAGCTGTTGCGTGCGGCAATGATGGCCCCCAGCGCCCGCGATGCGCGACCGTGGCGGTTCGTCGTCATCGACGATCGGTCGATTCTCGCCACGATCGCCGAGCGGTTTCCGAACGCCGAGATGGCCGCCGGGGCGCCCGTGGGGATTCTCGTGTGCGGCGATCTGAATCTCGAAAAATCGAAAGGGTACTGGGTGGTCGATTGTTCGGCGGCGGTCGAAAACTTGCTGCTGGCCGCGCATGCGATGGGGCTGGGAGCGGTATGGACGGGAGTCTATCCGCGGACGCATCGCATGGAAGGCTTGAAAGAACTGTTGGGGGTGCCCGACCACGTGCAGGCACACAGCCTGGTGATCGTGGGACATCCCGCCGAAACGCGGTCGAGCGACGACCGCTACGAACCGCAACGCGTGCATCACAATCGCTGGGGAGAAGCCTGGGAATGACCGACCGCGAGGCGGGCTTTTCGAAGATCGCCGACGTTCGGCGGTTGTTTGCGGAGGTCGATTGCGACGACGGCTATGCGCTTCTCGACTTCGGGCATGGACGGCGTTTGGAACGGTTCGGCCCGTTCGTCCTCGATCGGCCCGCCCCGGCCGCGAAGGCCCCTCGCTTGCGTCCGGAAATCTGGGATCGGGCCGACGCCTATTTCGACCGCGGCCCGCGCAAGACGGGAAAGTGGCTGTTTGCCCGCGAGTTGCCCGAGCGATGGATCGTCCGCTTGGGACCGTGCCGTTTCGAGCTGAAGTTGACCGAGTTCGGCCACGTCGGCCTGTTTCCCGAGCAGTTGCCCAATTGGCGGCGATTGACGCACGCGGTACGTCGCTGCGTCGAGGCAAAGGGAACTTGCCGCGTGCTCAACCTGTTCGCGTACACGGGCGGCAGTACGATGGCCTGTGCCGCGGCCGGTGCCGAGGTCGTTCACATCGATGCGGCCCGAAACGTCGTCGAATGGGCTCGCCGCAACGCGGAGCACGCCGGTCTCGCCGATCGGCCTGTCCGGTGGATCGCCGAGGACGCCTGGAAGTTCGTCCGGCGCGAGAACAAGCGAGGAAACCGCTACGACGGGATCATTCTGGACCCGCCCAGCTACGGACACGGTCCCCGCGGCGAGGTGTTTCGGGCGAAGCAACACCTCGATCGGTTGTTGGAGGCGGCAGCGGCCTTACTGACCGACGAAGGCCCCGTGTTTGTCCTGCTGACCTGCCACACCCCCGAGTTCGATACGGCACGCCTGAGGGCCTGCATGACGGCGGCGATTCGCAGTAGTCACGGCAGCTCGGACGCTGGGAAGACGACGGCCGGTGCCATGACGATCCCGCTTTCCGACGACGCCGACGGCAGCTTGCCCGCGGGCAACATGGTAATGTGGATGCGCCCTGGAACGTCCGCTCGCTGAAGGCCGGTTGGGAACACTCGGCGCGCACGGCGAACCCGCAGTTTGAGAAACGACGAGTCACCGAATAGAGCGGCCGAGCGACCTAGCCTTCTAAAGCAGCCTTTGCGGCATCGACGACGGCGTCGAAGGCTTCGGGATCGCGAACGGCCATGTCGGCGAGCATTTTGCGATCCAATTCGATGTTAGCCTTCTTCAAGCCCGAGACGAAGCGGCTGTAGAGCATCCCGCGTTGGCGAACGGCGGCGCTGATACGGGTGATCCACAATCGCCGCATGTTGCGTTTACGGGCGCGTCGGTCGCGGTATGCGAAATTTCCCGCCCGCAGCAACGTTTCTTTGACCGTGCGAATGAGTTTTCCGCGTCCGCCTCGGAACCCTTTGGCACGGCGGAAAAGTTTTTTGTTCGTACGACGACGAGTCGAACTAGTCCTGGTACGCATGGATGACCCTTTCTTTGCCGGGAATCAAGGCCCTCGAAAATCGTCAAAACGACTCGAGCGTTGGTTACCCGCCCGGTATCACGTGTGGTTCCGCAAACGAATCGACCGCAACCTTCCGAATCGCGAGAGCGAATCAGCGGCTGTTGCCGGCAAGCGACTCGACCAGCCGCTTGGTGTCGGCCTTGGCCAGCACACCGGTGCCGCGCAGGTTGCGTTTGCGCTTTTGCGTCTTGCGCGTCGCCAAGTGGCTCGTTCCGGCGTTCCGGTGCTTGAGCTTGCCTTTGCCGGTGATGCGGAATCGCTTGCGGACCCCTTTGTGGGTTTTCATCTTCGGCATTGGTACAGCCTCGTGTGTTCGATGGTGAGCAGCGGTCGAACCGCTGCCGGAAGTTTGTCATCATGCCGCCGAAGCCCGCAACGGGAGGCGACGACAAAGCCCGAGAAAAGGGGAAGCCTCTCCCTCTTCGGACGCTTACTCGACTACGGGAAACCCGTAGTATACGAGATCAGCGAAGCTGCAAGAAGGGGGCACCGACGCAAAAACACCGCCACACCG
>CAYVVR010000203.1:4900-6212 GCA_964454655.1 uncultured Planctomycetaceae bacterium
CCGCCGGCGGATGTTTCGCAATGGCCCACCAGAAAGAGGGGCTAAGAGGCCGCTGCGTCTTTCTGCGGGTTTTGCGATTGTTGATTCTGCTTTTGTTTGCGGACGCCGGGCAAAGGCGAAATCGTGCAAACGATGCGTCGCAGTCCCTGCCGCGACGGCCGCCCGTCGGGCTTGCCCACATCTTGGACGGCTTCGAGTACCTGTTCGAGTACTCGCGTTCCCTCTTCGATGTGAGCCAATTCACGTCCTCGGAACAAGACCGAGACGATGACTTTGTGCCCTTGCTCCAGGAATTGGCGTGCGCGGTTGATCTTGACCTGGAGGTCGTGCTCACCCGTTCGAGGTCGGACGCGGACCTCCTTGACTTTCATCTGGTGGCTGTGCGACTTCTGGCTCTTCTTACGTTGCATGTACTTGAATTTGCCGAAATCCATGATTCGGCAAACCGGGGGACGTTCGTTCGGGGCGACCTCGACCAGGTCCAACCCGGCGTCCCGCGCACGAGCCAGCGCCTCTTCACGACGGACGACGCCCAACTGCTGTCCGTCCTCCGAGATCAGGCGAACTTCGGGAACCCTGATCTTCTCGTTCACGCGATACTGTTTGTCCTCGATGGGGAGAGCCTCCTCTTATAGGGAAACGACGATGAGGGCACGTTGCCCACGACCTATTTTCACGCACTCGCCTCGCGTGCCCGCCAGGTCGCCCGGTTCGCTGTAACCCCTACGAATCCGGGGAAAAACACCGTGGGCAATCGTCGCGATGCGGCGATCAAGCTCTTCGAGTATTGACAAATTAATCGGCAAAATCAACTCCCATTGGGGGGCGAAATCCGCGAAGGCGTCGGCCTCGATTCGTCGGTCGGTTCCCGCGGTTCGAAACGCCGCGGCGGGGGATCAACCGTCGGCTTTCGTACGAATACGCTTCGCGGCGATTTCCTCTTGAAGTCGTGCGACGACGTCTTCGATCGGCAGGGCGCCCAGCTCGCCTTCGATCCGATCGCGAAGGGCGACGGTTCCGTTTTCGGCTTCACGACCGCCGACGACGGCGATGTACGGGATCAATTCGAGGCGGGCATCCCGAATCTTGGCGCCGATCTTCTCGGCCCGGAAGTCGCCGCTGGTGCGCAGTCCCGCCTCTTGGAAACGCGCAAGGACCTTGCGTCCGTACTCCTCGAACTTTTCGCTGACGGTGACCACGCGGATTTGTTCCGGCGCCAACCACAACGGGAACGCGCCCGCAAAATGTTCGATCAAGATGCCCGTGAATCGCTCCAACGATCCGAACGGCGCCCGATGGATCATTACCGGAT
>CAYVVR010000203.1:6222-7271 GCA_964454655.1 uncultured Planctomycetaceae bacterium
ACCGTGCCGAGCTGCCACTTTCGGCCGATGCAATCGGAAACGATGAAATCGGCCTTCGGCCCGTAGAATGCCGCTTCGCCCAATGCGGTCTCGAGGTTCGGCAGGTCCATGCTGCGACAGACCTCGGCCAGCGCCGTTTCGGCCCGTTCCCACACTTCGGGATCGCCCACGTACTTGTCGCTCTTCGGATCGCGGAAGCTCAGGCGTACGCGGTAATCGGTGAAGCCCAAGGTGTTGAGCACGAACTGCGTCATTTCGATGCACGCGCGGAACTCGTCGGCAACCTGGTCTTCGGTGCAAAAGATGTGTGCATCGTCTTGCGTGAATCCGCGGACACGCGTCATGCCGCTCAGTTCGCCGGACTGCTCGAACCGATACACGGTTCCGAATTCGGCCAACCGCAACGGCAAGTCGCGATAACTGCGCGGCTTCGACTTGTAGATCATGATGTGGTGCGGGCAGTTCATCGGCTTGAGCAAGTACCGATCGCCGTCGGCCATTTCGATGGGGGGGAACTGGCTGTCGGCGTAATAGGGATAGTGGCCGGAGGTCTGGTACAGCTCGACCCGCCCGATATTCGGCGTGTTCACCGGCTGATAGCCTCGCCGCATCAGCTCGTCGAACAGGAACGTTTCCAGTTCGTGCCGGATGATCGCACCTTTGGGCAACCAAAGGACGAGTCCCGAGCCGACCGTGGGATCGATCGTGAACAACTCGAGTTGTTTGCCCAAAACGCGGTGGTCGCGTTTCTTGGCCTCTTCCAGGCGGTTTAGATACTTTTTGAGGTCCTTCTTGTCGAACCAAGCGGTGGCGTACAACCGTTGCAGTTGCTGACGCGAGGCATCGCCCTTCCAATAAGCGCCCGCCACCGAGAGGAGTTTGTACGCCTTCACTGCCCCGGCGGTGGGGACGTGTGGACCTTCGCAAAGATCGATGAACTCGCCGAGACGGTAAAACGAGACGGTTTCTTCTTCGGCGAGACCTTCTTCCAGGTGTTCGACCTTCATCGTTTGGCCGAGTTCTCGAAGTAACTCGAGTGCTTTGTCACG
>CAYVVR010000204.1:0-7251 GCA_964454655.1 uncultured Planctomycetaceae bacterium
GAGGAACCCCGAGCGTTTCGGCCGCCTGCAGCGGCGGAGGACCGGCATTTTGGTTGAAGTCGCTAAGAATGACCACCGCTCCCAGGTTCACACCAGCGCGGCGTCGCGCGAGGTCGGCTAAGGCGGCACCCAAGGCGGTTACCTCTCCTTCGGCGGTAAGCGCGTTCGGGTCGGGCAAGGCCGGTTCGTTTTCCGTCGGTGACGACTGCGATCGACCGCTCGGCAACAAATCGACGCCTTCGGCCTGCGCCAGGCGAAACCACTGCAACTGAAACTTGTCGGCCAATCGATCGCGAAACAGATCGGGCCGATTGGCAATCAACGAGCGAACGTAGTCGATCCGACGTGGCGGTTCCGATTCGCCGTCGGTCGTTGGAAGACCGGTCGCCGTCCGCATTGCCGATTCGTCGGCCTTCGGTTGCGCATCGCGGATGGTCATGCTCTCGGTGTCGTCGACCAAAAACCAAACGACCGGTCGCAACCGGCTACGCGTTTGGACGACCGCGACCGGTTCGGCGAGTGTGAATACGAGGATGAGCAATACGACGGTCCGTGCCGTCACTAAAGCGAGGCGACGAACCTTCGATTGGGCCGGTTGGAATCGCAGGTAGAACACGACGGCCGATAGGACGACCGCGCACCCGGCGAAAACCAGCCAGGCCGGACCGCTGCGGACCCAGTCGGCGGCGAACGCGAAGCGGATCTGTTCGATTTCATCCGCTTGGGTAAGCCCTAGTATTCGCGTCAAGTAGGTCGTGATCACGGTGCCGCCTCCTTGCGTTGACGCCGTGCCAGAACGACCATCTCAAACGCCAGCCCCACCAAGGCGGCAAGCATAAACCAACGCCACCACGAACCCGTGCGCCCGGCAGCTGAAGCCGTTGCGCGGGCATCGTTTCGCCGTACGAACGGCCTTTCTTCAAGCGTCGAAGCCTCGGCGTATGTCAACTCCGACTCTTCGATAGGACCTATCGCCGCGAATCGAAGATGACGCTGGGCGAAATCACCCGATTCGGCGCCGTCCTCGATTCGCAGGCGGTATTCACCGCGTAACGGCATGCCGTCGAGCGCTATTCCCCAATGTTCGGCGTCGACAGCACCGATGGGGACGCCGGTCGTCGAGCCGTCGGGGCGCGTCAAGCGACACTGGGCATGCGACAACGATGCGGGCACCGGAATCGTCAATGTATCCGCCGTGTGCACGTTACGATCGGGGAACGTTTCGTAAAGCAGCGTTCGTAGCAAGCGATCGAGATACAACACCGCGGGAGTGACCGTCAGCGTATTCCAATCGCGGAATACGCCGCTGCTCAGAAAGACGACACGGCCTTTGCCCAATCGTCGCTCGACGGCAAAGGGATTGCCGTTGTCGTACCGCGCAAGCACGGCGGTGATGTCGGTGAATGTGTCGGTTTGGGGGCGTAGTGTGAAGTCGCTTTCAGCCCAAGAAAGCCACGGTTCGGGCAACACCGGTGTTGCCGAAACGGGTGGTTCTCCGCGGGCGGCCTGGTCGGCCCCGCCCGTGTTTGCGGCGATGTCGATCGGAAGGGCCTTGAAAAAGAAGGCTGTGCGGTAGAGTTGCTCCAACTGGTCCCGCGTTGTGCCGGGCAGGAAGAAACAGTCGTCGGTACACGTGGCAAAATCGAGCTGAAAAGGGTGAAGCGGCTCGGAAGTCTCGCTCGGCAAGGCGCCGATCGGAATCAAACCGACTGAACCGGGAAGAATGCCGCGGCCGTCGTTCCAGGCGAGTTCATTCCATGCGACCGGATCGAAATCGCTGCCCGGCGCAATCAATAAGCGACCGCCCTGGGCGACGAATTCTCGAAGCAAGGGCACCTTGTCTTCCGGAGAACGCACGCCGGCCATGACGACGACGCGGCTTTCGGCCAGCAGTTCTCGGTCTAGGCGGTCGATCGTCGTATGCCGAATCGCCGATCGCGCGTCGGGGCCCAACGGTCCGGCCGAAAGCAACAAGCGGCGTAATCGATACGTATCTCCCAAGCGGTCGATCGTCGGATCTTCGCGTTCGCCGTATTGATCGACGAAGGTGATCGGAAAACGATCGACGACGGGAAACAGCCGCGTGAGCGTGTCGTCGGTCGATAGGTTGTCTGCAGAAAGCGAGACTTCAACGGCCGCAAAACCGACTCCGGCATCGGTGGGAACGTCGACGGGAATATCACGAAATTCTACCAACCGCGTTTGGCCGGGGATGAGATCGACCGACTGCGTCGCGACGACGGATCCTTCCACTCGCAGGGCCGCCGTCGTTCCGTTGCGAGGGGCATCGCCCCAATAGCGAATTTCTGCGATGAAGGTAGCCGGTGTGTTGCGCTGGATGACGACGTCTTGCGACTGAAGATCGACGACTGCCGCGTTTTCGACCAACGGTGGAATAATGGGAACGATTTCGATGGGGCAGGGCGATTGCAGTGAAGAGGAGGCAGACGCATCCCGAAAGTTGGACGACTGCGCATCGGTAAAGACGACGATTTGTTTGGTTTCGGGAGTGGGAACGGCTTTCGCGGCGGCGACGGCCTGCGCCACGGTATCGAGCAAGTTGCCCGCGCGATCGACGGCGGCAACGGCGTCGACGGCCTGTTTGGCGTCGCGGGGCGAGCTGTACGCGGTCGGTGCGGCGATCGAAGAGCATGTACTCAAAACGGTTACGCGGCTTCCGGCGGGAAGCGTTTGCAGATAATCGGCGGCACGTCGCTTGGCCTCGTCGAGCAGCGAGCGGTCGAGTACCGTGTAGCCCATGCTGGTGCTGTTGTCGATGACGATGACGGCATGAATCGGACCGTACGCGGCGGGCAAGCTGCCGCTGAAGTAGGGACGTGCCATCCCAAGGGAGAACAGCAGGACGCATGCCGTCCGCAGCAGCATCAGCAACAAGTCACGAAGCTCGAAAATACGTCGGTTTCGACGCGTCGCCTGGAGTAGAAAATCCATCGCCGCCCAGTGGACGACGCGGTACCGTCGCCGATGCATCAGGTGAATGATGATCGGCCCGGCGGCAGCGACGGCTCCGGCGGCGAGAAACCAAGGCGACAGGAACATCGAGCGACGGGAACTCCGAAACTAAGGAAAAAGCAAATCGTGTCGAGCGTTAGCGGAATCGGGGCTTCCGAATTGACGTTCGAGACTGCCGATGCGGCCTTCTTGCAAAATCGGCAGATAGCGGTTGGGGATGGCTAACACGAAACAGGCGACCGAGGTGGCGTACAAATCGCCCGGCTTTCCACCGACGTGTCCCGAGGCTCGCCACATTCCATGTTCGGCGGGCGAATCGGGGTTGCGAATTTGCGACGCGACGATCGAATCACGCAACAAAGGATAATTGCGCTGCCAGTATTCTCCGCCTACTTGATACAACGCCTGAGCGACGTAATACGTCGTATACGGATCGAAGGGCATCCGTTTCGAACGGGCGGCCTCGTCGGGCTTGGCCTTGTTCCGAATCGCTTGCTCGATGACTTGCATGTTCTTGGCGATGCGCCAATCGTCGTACTGTCCGAACTCCTGAAGACACACGACGCCGGCGGCGGCCATGGCGACACTGGCGTTGCCGCCGCCCTTGGTGTACGTGAACTGGCCTTTGTGACGTCGCTGTTCTTCTTCGTCGGCGTCGCGGGGGCAGTTTTGCGGCGTGTAATGCGCCCGCACGCAGCGGATTGCCTTTTGAACGGTGTCCGGCGGAACCTCAAGTCCGCTATCGACGGCGCTGCGCAGGGCCAGCGATTGCATGACCACCAAGCTGAGGTCGTGCCCGTTCTGTTTTCGTTCGGCCACGTAGTCCCATCCGCCGTCGTCGCATTGCGTTTCGACGATGACGCGAAGTGCACGCGCCAAAGCCGGGCCGACGCGTGGATCGTTGCTCATTCCGTAGATTTGGCCGAGCATGAACGTCGACAGTCCGTGATTGTACATTCCGCGTCGGGGATCGGCGGCGTTCAAAAGTCCCGAGGTGTCGGCGTTGTGCAAAACGTAATCGACGGCGCGATCGACGGTGTCGGCATATCGGCCGCGTCCGGGCATGTGTCCGGCGGCGAGAAAGGCAAGGACGCCGGTGCTGACCAGCCCTAGATCGTTCGACGACCAGTTACCTTCGGGTTCCTGGTTCTTTGCCAGCCATTCGAGTCCCAAGTCGAGAGCGGCTTGGCTTTCGGAGGTGATTTCCCATTCTCCCTCGGCGACGGCATGGTTGCACGACGTTGCCACGCCGAGGCAAATTACCGATACGACAGCGGCCGGCAAAATCGACAACCGCATCGGTCGTATGGATCGGGAGCACACCATACCGCATTCCTGCGAGGAAAGAAGCGAAGCAGGATTGGACACTCTGTTCCGGACAGAGGGAGGACGCCTTCGCCGACAATCCACCGGATCCATGTTTGTGACGTCGTCTGCGATGGCGAATGTCTCGATTTTGCATCCGGTAGGGGGGAATGTCAAATCGAAACGAGGCGTTCCAAAATTCGGCACGATCGGTGGCGACCGAACCGACGTCAGACTATGATGCCTCACGTCGAACGATACGAACAAAACGACGTTTTTTTCCATGAAATGGCAGCAAATGAGTAGGCGTTGGTTGCACTGGGCAGTCGTCTGGGCGGGTATGTGGGGGATCGTCTTCGCGGCCGGGGCGTGCCGCGCCGGCTTGGTGGTTTCGGCCTTGGGGAAACGTTTCGTCGCCGATCCCGAGCGAACGATGATCGCGGTATCGACATCCGACGGCGGGGGCAGCACGAGTGTGCGAAACAACGATGCCGCTCATCTCGTGTGGAAAGACGAAGGATACTACCAACGCAACCGGGATCTCGGTCAGGTTTTCCTTGCACGCAAAACGTTTCGGCTCGATGCCATCGTGTTGAGGACGGGGCCTTCCGATGCTGCCGTCAAACCCGGCGCGCCCGGTGCCGAGCTGTTCGTACAGTTCTTCGAGGTCCACGGTGAGCCTCGGATCGACGACAACGGAACGCCGCCGGGATCATCGGCGACGCACGGTTTTTCCAAAAATCATCGCTGCGATGACTTTTTGACGGGAGTGACGTATCGTCCGATTCGTGTCGTGCGAGGGGGCCGATTTCCTGATTTGCCGCCGACGGTCGACGAAGCGGGGCGTCCGACCGGCGATACGACCGGAAAACTGCACTATCTTCGGTTCGATTTCACGGGCGAAGACGAATTGGTGTTCGAACAGGGCAAACGATACGCCTTCATGGTGGGATTCGTGCATCCCGGACCGAATCGGGCATTCACATTGGGGAACCGCAACTTCGCTTCGCTACCCGATCCGCCGGTGTTGGGCGATCGGCACGATTTGTATCCCGACGGTTGGGCGATTCGCCGCGAAGGCAACGGGCAGGTTCCGCCGACGATGATCGGAGAAAGTGAGCCGCCGGTCGCCGGTCCTCTTCGAGAAAAGCTCGTGGCCGAAAGCTTGTTTGCTCCGGTGCCCGAGCGATTCTCGCTGACGCCGACCACCGACGGATATCCTGATGTCGATACGTATCGCGATTTCGAGTTTTATATCGAGGGTCGCGTGGCAGAGAAGCGATGAGGCGATGTGCCGTCGACCGGCTGCCGACCCGACGAGGAGAAGGATCCTGCAACGCCTAGCTTGGCTCGCTCTGATTGTGCTGCTTTGGGGGCCCTATTCGGTTCGATCGGTGTCGGCTTCGGAAGCGGCCACGCCGAACATCGTCTTGATTTATGCCGACGATCTCGGGTACGGCGATCCGCATTGCTACAATCCCGATCGGGGGAAGATTCCGACGCCCAACATCGACCGGCTTGCCCGCGAGGGAATGCGCTTCACCGATGCACATTCCAGCAGCGGTGTGTGTTCTCCGTCGCGGTATACCATCTTGACCGGCCGCTATCACTGGCGCACGCGGTTGCAGCGAGGCATCGTCGGAGTGTTCGGTTCGCCGCTGATTGCTCCCGATCGCCCCACGATCGGAACGTTGGCGCAGAAGAAAGGATACCGAACGGCCTGCATCGGCAAGTGGCACCTAGGGTGGGATTGGCCGATTCCGGAGGAAGAGCGAGATTTGTTCGTCGTGCCCAACAAGCCCGGGTTGCAGGCCGACGATGCGCACAAACAAGCATGGAAGAAGGTCTTCTCGCAGCGAATTCCCGGCGGTCCGACCACGCGTGGGTTCGACACGTACTTCGGGACGAGCGTGCCGAATTGGCCGCCCTATTGTTTCATCGAAAACGATCGCACGGTCGGAATTCCCTCGGAGTTTCTGCCGGAACGCTTTTTCGGGCACGATCCTCTGTTGGCAAGTCGTCGAGGACCGGCGGTGCCCGACTGGGAAATGACGCCGATCTTGCCGACGTTGGCCGAACGAGCCAAGGCGTTTCTCCGCGAGTGTGCTGAAGCGAAGCGACCTTTCCTCTTGTATTTTCCACTGACGGCACCGCATGAACCGATCGCGGTGAACGATCCGTGGAAAGGGGCCAGCGGCCTCAATGCCTATGCCGATTTCGTGATGGAAACCGACGCCATTGTCGGAAGTGTTCTCGACGAAATCGATCGGCTCGAGTTGACCGACGACACGTTGTTGATCTTCACCAGCGACAACGGCAAGGCCGCGTACACGGGGGCCGCCGAATTGGAACGAATGGGGCATTATTCCAGCGGCCCGCTGCGGGGATACAAGACCTCGGTCTACGAGGGGGGCCATCGTCTTCCCTTCATCGTGCGTTGGCCGGGCGTGGTGACACCGGGAACCGTTTGCGACCAGCTCGTGCACCAGGCCGACGTCTTCGCCACCGTGCGCGAGGTGCTGGACGTCGCCGTTTCGGAACCGGCCGGCGAAGATAGTTTCAGCCTCGTGCCGTTGCTTCGCGGCGAGGATCGGCCGATTCGACCACACGCCGTCAGTTGTGCGGCAAGCGGTCTGCCGGGCGTGCGGGAGGGGACGTGGAAGTTCATTCCCGCCAAGAAACCCGAGCTGTACGACTTGAGCCGAGACATCGGCGAAACGACGAATCGTGCCGAGCAGGAACCCGAGCGCGTCGCGCACATGCGGGCGCTGTTGGAAGAGATCATCAGCCGTGGGCGAAGTACGCCGGGGGATCCCCTGCCGAACGACGTACCGGTACGCCGCTTTCCGTAATGGCGCAGGGGAACAGGGGTGTTGCACCGATCTCGTTCGAACGCTAGCGAGACCCGAGCGAGCTATTAACGAGCACCGGCAAGGGATCGGAACACGAGGCAGACGGGCTTGCCGACGGTAA
>CAYVVR010000205.1:0-1068 GCA_964454655.1 uncultured Planctomycetaceae bacterium
CGGCACCGATCGAGCGCAACAACGTCGATTTGCCCGACTCGTTCTCAGCCGTCCATACGCCGAGCCCCGGCGGCAGCTCGATCCGATGCCGTCCAAACCACGGGCCACAGTTTTCCAACTCGACGGCTACGATGTGCAAGCGGATCATCGCCGGCCTCCTCGCTCCCCGTCACGGCGAAGCGCCCGCAAGCCCTCGACCAACACCGACGAAGCGAAATCCTCTGCCGGTTCGTCGGCGGCACGCCACTCTTGCCAACACCGCACGAATTCACCGAGTAACGACGGTTCGGCAGCAACTTCATCGGGGTCAATGGGAGGAACGTGCACGAGATCGTCGTCGACAACCAACGCGGGCACCCCTTGGGCAATCAAGCGATCGATCACGCTCGCCGCGAACCTCTCGAATCGCGTCACACCGGAGAGCACCACGCGTAGCAACCGATCCCCCGTCGCTTCTTGCGCATTCCCGTCCGTGAGAGTCGCCACGACGTCTTCGGGCGTGTCGTCGATGGCGACCGCTATTGCTCGGGTTTCCCAGCTCGTACCGACGACTTTCGGCAGGTCCGCCTCGTGTAGCCGCGCCCCATCATCGGTCGGTTCGATAAGCAACAATGAAGGGGCATCGCGATCGTCCCCCCAAGGACTGACCAGCGGCGCCGGATAGACGGCCAAGCAGGCGCCGATTCGCCACGACGTGCGGCGATGGAAGTGTCCCAACGCCAAGAGCCGGTAACCGGCGTCGGCAGCCTGTCGGTGCGACACGCGAAAGCACCGCTCGCCTTCGGCGACCAATTCCGCAAAATGATCGGCCACGGTCCCGTGAGCGACGGCTACCGCCCACTCCCCACTGGGAACATCAGGAAATTCGAGTAGTGTACCGGGCGACGCCTTCCCGGCTTCGTAAGCCGCCGCGACAACGGCGACCTTGCGATCGCCCAACCGATCTTGCCAAACGATTTCGGGTACCGGGTTGCGCACAAGCACTCCCGGCCACGCTCCCCGATGATAGACGCAATTCGAGTAGCTCAGCTCGTCGTGATTACCGGGCACCAAGACCAGCGGCACGGT
>CAYVVR010000205.1:1078-7250 GCA_964454655.1 uncultured Planctomycetaceae bacterium
ACGGTCCCGTCAATTCGATGGAGAGCTCGTCGAACCCGATCGACCAAATCGGCGGGCGGATCATGACGATGAAACAAATCGCCCGCGACGAGAACAAGCCCTACGCGCGACGCTTCGTCTTCGACCCAATCGGCGATGCGTTCCAACACGCTATCGCGGTTCTCGCGAAATCGCGTTGCGGCGTCGGGAAAGTCGGCGCAAAAAGAAGCCGCCGGATTTGCCCCAAGGTGCAAATCGGCGAGATGAAGAATTCGATCGCGCATCGCAATTCTGCCCCGTTCGAGCAAGATCACCCGGGCTCAAGTTGCGGGAGGCGATCTGCGGGCATATGCCGAAAAACGCGTTACCGAGATCCGCGAATCACTTTTTCTTCTTCGGACGCGGTACGACTTGAGCACAACGTTTGCAACGCGTGCGTTGCGTATTGAGCTTGGCACCGCACTTCGGACAACGTCGCTCTTTCAGCGCCTTTTTGAAGGCCGTTCGAGGTCGGGAACGCATGATCGACTCCACAAACGTATTCGATGTTTCCCCTGCCAGCGACTTGGCATCGCGGCGTATGTCTATGCTTACAGCCCTCCGTCGGGCCTACCGGCGAATCTACGAAAACCCCCATTCTAACGAGAGTACGGACAAACCGACAACCCCGGGGCAAGGTCCTCCGACGGCAGTCGATCGGCGGCGCTACTCGACGTCGTTCCTTTACCGATCCGGAAGCTCGGCAAACGGAAATTGGTCGTCTAGGGGCGATTCGGCCAGTTCGACCAAAAACGTTCCCAACCGCTCGACCAAAACTTCCATCAGTCGCCGCCCCTTATCGGCAGACGCCTTGTGTGGATTCCCGGCCCCTGCGTTCGTCGTCAACAGATGCCACGGTCGCGTGATCGATACCCAACCTTCTTCGACCGCCCGAAACCGCGAGGGGCGTTTTGCCCCCTCGTCGGCGGCCAGTGATCCATCCTCGTTCCTCGCCACCAAATCGGGCCAGTACGCCAGCGCCAGCGAGGTTTCCATCTCTCCGGCGTGATCGTCAGGATTCTCGAATATTTGGTCGTACACGTCTCGAAAAATCGTGTACCAGTTGCACAAAAACAGCCGGGCATCAATTCGCCCGTACATTTCCCGCAAAAAGCCCTTCAGGTCGTTTCCACCGTGACTATTCAGCAAAACGATCTTGCGAATGCCTTGATGTTCCAGCGAGGCGACCAGATCGGCCAACACGACGTAAAGTGTGGTGGGATTCAGATTTAGCGAAAACGGAAACGCCCGTTGATTGGTTTGCGTGCCGTAGGGAATCGTGGGCAAGAGGATGACCTTGGCCCCTTGTTCCCAGGCCGCACGACAGATATGCTCGCCGATCACATTTCCCTCGAACGTGTCCATACCGTAGGGCAGATGCAGGTTGTGCGGCTCGGTCGCCCCCAGAGGTAAAACAGCAACCTCATAGGCGATGTTCTTGACCTGCCCGTAGTTCGTCTCGGCCAATACCCAAGGACGCATCGAATTCCCCCTCGCCACTTTCGGCCAAAATTCGGTCTTCCAGACCGTTGTCCCGATCTCCGCCTGCCTCGCCATCAACCAACCTGGTCCCAAGCATAATCGATGAACAGCCGAAAACCATCGAAGCCCCCATCTTATATGATATTCTCCCCCCTCACCCTTCGGTTTCTCTCAAGATCGCGCGTACCCGATGACGACCATAAGACAAGAAAACACTTGACAGATTTGGCCAATTGGCTAACACTACAAACAGAAACACCGTCCTGTTGTACGCTGTTTGCAGAGGCCGTCATGATCGATTCGCAAACCAAAAAGCGACTCGACGCCCGCGTCAAAGTCCTCAAAGCCTTGGCCCATCCGACACGGCTGTTCATCGTCCAAGAGCTTGCGCGGTGCGAAGAAAAGTGTGTGTGCGAGTTGACGGAGATGATCGGGGCCGATATGTCCACCGTTTCGCGTCACCTCGCCTTGTTGAAGAACGCCAAGTTGATCGAGGATGACAAACGCGGCGCTCAAGTGTTTTACCGCCTCCGCGTGCGGTGCATTCTCAATTTCCTCGATTGCGTCGACGGTGTGCTACAAGAAGAATTGCACGAACAATTGAACACCCTTCAATCGTAACGCACAAAGACATTCGACCTCCAAGGTCACCGCACAAAGTGGCCTTGTTTTTTTCGGCCAACAATTGCAGAATCAGCCAAATCACCAAGAGGCGCCCTATGAACAAGAAAGATATCGGCATCCTGATCGCCCTCGTGGCCGTCTTCTGTTTTGCCTATTTTGTGGACTTCGCGTCACCGGCAATTCAGAACGCGGTCCATGAGGCGTTTCTCATGCTTCAGTGGTACGCCCGCAACCACACGTTGGCATGTGTGGTGCCCGCCATGTTCATCGCCGGTGGAATTGCGGCATTCCTGTCGAAAGAAGCCGTTCTGCGGCACTTGGGCCCGAACGCCAACAAGGTCGAGGCCTACGGTGTGGCGTCCGTCTCGGGAACCGTGCTGGCTGTGTGCTCCTGTAGTGTCTTGCCGATGTTCGCCGGCATCTATCGCGTCGGGGCCGGTCTGGGGCCTGCGGTCGCGTTCCTGTACGCCGGACCGGCGATCAACGTGATGGCGATCTTCCTGACGGCGCGAGTCCTGGGAATCCAACTCGGGGTTGCCCGCGTCGTCGGCGCGATTGTTTTCGGCATCGTGATCGGCCTGATCATGGCGATTATTTTCCGAAAAGAGGAAGAGCAACGCACCAAGGCGATCATGGCGTTGCCCGATCCGCCGCCGTCCCGACGAGCCATGTGGCAAAACGGCGTATTCTTGGCCGTCATGATCCTTTTCTTGGTCTTCTCCGACTGGAGCGATCCCAGCCGCACGCTGGTCGAGTTGCAACCCGACGCGACGGTCACGAAGATGGACGGCACGCCGGTCGTCATCGAAGGCAATGAACCGCTGATCGTCGCGGTCATGCTGGAAACGGCCTCGAAGTATCGTTTTCAACTGGAAGAGCCGCACGGATCGCTCAACAAGGGCGTCCGCATCGACGTCGACAAATCGCAGGTACTCTCCAAAAAACAATTCACCCCGACCGGCTACGAGTGGGCCGCCGCCGTGTACCGCAATCGCTGGTATGTGGCCGGGGTATTCCTGCTGCTGACCGTCATTTTGGCCTTCAGTTGGTTCGACAAGGCCGAATTGGCTCATTGGATGGGGGAAACGTGGTCGTTTTCCAAGCAAATCATTCCGCTGTTGTTCATCGGCGTGCTGGCGACGGGATTCGTCGGGGCGCTCTTGCCCGAAAAAGCCGTGGGCGCCCTGGTGGGTGGAAACAGCATCACCGCCAACCTCGTGGCCTCGGTGATCGGAGCCGCGTGGTACTTTGCCACGTTGACCGAAATTCCGATCCTCGAAGCCCTAATTGGGCTGGGGATGGGCCAAGGTCCTGCGTTGGCGCTGTTGTTGGCCGGGCCGGCCCTGTCGTTACCCAGCATTGCTGTCATTTATAGCGTATTCGGATTCAAAAAGACGGCGACGTTCGTCGGCTTGGTCGTGATTTTGAGTGCCACCGTAGGGATGGCGTTCGGCATGATTTTCGCTTGATGCGAATGGAGCCGACCACGGGAATTCGTGAAACTCACGTGCCCTTCCACAAATCGGAGAGGTTGAAACGATGAAATTGATCCAAGTATTGGGAACCGGATGTGCCAAGTGCGAAAAGCTCAAGGCGAACGTCGAACAGGCCGTGGCCGAACTGGGCCTGGAAGCGACGGTCGAAAAGATTACCGACATCAGCGTCATCACCGGCTTCGGTGTGATGATGACCCCGGCGCTGGCCGTCGATGGCGAAGTGAAACTCGTCGGTAGCGTGCCCAGCCCCGAAGAACTCAAGAAACTGTTGACCGAAGGTTGATCGGCGATCGTCATCGGCGACCGGCAATTCGAGCGTTACCCTTTCGAGGCTCCTTTACCCGGAGGACGAAGCGATGAGTGATAGCAAAACTCCTTCCTGCGAATGCCAGGCGGCTCCGAAGCTGATTTTTGCGTGCTCGGGCGCAGCCGACGTCGGCCGGCTCGCCGACCTTGCAGCCCGTCAAATGACCGCCAAGGGAATCGGCAAGATGTTTTGCTTGGCCGGAGTCGGAGGCCGCGTCAGCGGCATCATGGAATCGACCAAGGCGGCTCGGGCCATCTTGGCGATCGACGGCTGCGAGCTGGAATGCGTCCGACACTGCCTCGAAGAAGCCGGTTTTACCGAGTTTCAACACCTTCGACTCGATACAATGGGGTTCAAGAAAGGAGAAACGAAGGTGACCGGCGAGGCGGTCGATCGTGTCGTCGAAGAAGGCCGCAAACTACTGGAAAATACGTGAACGGAACCAAAACCGATCCCTCAAACAATCGAGGATCATCCCATGAATGCCAAGGTTGCATTGACCGCCGTATTGCTACTATTCGTCGTCGCCGCGGTGGGGGTTACGATCGTGCGGGTCGGCAGCGGAAACACGGCCGAAGAACCGGCCGCGCCGGAAAACACCCAAACGACGGCACAAGCTGCGAACGAAGAAGCTGCCGCTCCCGAGGAAATGCCGAAGGACTACGTCGTTGTCTACATGTTCCACGGCAACGTCCGCTGCCCGACGTGCCTGAAGATCGAAGCCACCACCAAGGAGGTGCTCGAGGCGTCTTTCCGCGACGAATTGCTTCAGCGAAAAATCGTCACCAAAGAAATAAACTACGAATCCGTAGAAAACAAGGGTTACATCACGAAATACGACCTCATCGCGCCGACGGTTGTTCTCGCTCGCGTTCACGACGGAGAAGAAACGACCTACAAGAACCTGATGGAAGTTTGGCAACTCGTCGGCGACCCGCAGCAATTTCACACGTTCATGACTGAGCAAATTCAATCACTGCTCAACGACGAAGCTACTTGAAACGCGCCGTTTTCAACGTCACGGACGATCATTTTGTCTGCCGAAGGTCGTTGTGCGCCCCTATCGTCGATTCTGCGAGGTTCATGATGAAACGGATTATCGCTATCGCGTCGGGAACGGTATGGATGGTGTTGCTTGCAAGCACGGTCGCCTCGGCGGCGCCGCAAACGCCCGAACAGCTGGCGGCTGCGATGCAAGGACCGCCGGCCGCCGATCGCGTCGTCGCGTGCTACTTTCACCGTACGCAGCGGTGTCCTACCTGCCTTCGCGTGGGCAATTCGATCGCCGACGTGCTCGTGAAACGGTTCGGTAACGAATTGAAGCAGGGCACGGTGCAATGGGTGCTGATGGATTTCCAATCGCCGAAAAATGCCCGGTTCACCCGCTACTACCAAATCGGCGGGCCGACGCTGGTGTTGATGTTGGTCCGCGACGGCAAGGTGATCGCGTGGAAGAAAGCCGATAAGGTGTGGACGCTGCTGGCCGACCAACAGAAATTCTCGGATTACCTCAGCTCCGAAATCACTCCCTACGTGGAACAACTGCGTCGCCCGACGCCCGACAAGGCAACCGAACCGACACCGTGAGGCTACGCCGCCTTCGGTCGAACCGCCCGCCTGGAGGCTGGACGTGCTGCGATAGCATTCCACATCGTTTGTGAACACCCCGACACGTTTCTTGGGATGGCCCGATGATCGATATCCAATGGTTTACCGAGCAAGGACCTGCCTTGGGGGCGTTCGGTTTGGGGTTGGCTACCGCATTGGCGCCATGCCCTATGGCCACGAACGTGGCTGCGATTTCGTACATCGGGCGGCGAGTGGAAAGCAACGTGGCCGTGCTCGTCTCGGGCGTCTTGTATACGCTGGGTCGCGCCGCCTGTTATATCGTGTTGGCGTTTCTGTTGGCGGCCGGATTGACGTCGCTGCCCGGATTGTCGCTGGTCTTGCGCAAGTACGGCGACCTGCTGCTGGGGCCGGTGTTGATTCTGCTGGGCATGGTGCTGGTCGGCCTGATCAAGATTAGTCTGCCCGGCGGTGCGTCCGGCGAAAAGGCGCAGAAGATGGTCGATTCGCTCGGCATCTACGCGGCATTTCCGCTGGGCATCGTCTTCGCTTTGGCATTTTGCCCCACGTCGGCGGCATATTTCGGTGGTGTGATCGCCTTGGTCGCCAACGCCGAAACGAGCCGCCTGTGGCCGTCGCTCCTCTACGGCGTGGGCACGGGCCTGCCCGTTCTTTTGTT
>CAYVVR010000206.1:0-1235 GCA_964454655.1 uncultured Planctomycetaceae bacterium
CGACCAGCGGCATCGCGTACGAAGAAATCACGGCGGCATCGGCATCGCCTTCGACCACCGCCAAGGCGGCCGAAGCACAGCTCGGCGAAGAGGATGCTTGCGACGGCGCAGGAATCGCAAACGCTTCCAACAGGGCCAAGGCCGAACCGTATTTCTCATCGGCTTCGGGCGGTCCGAGGAGGATGCGGCGATCGGTCAGGTCGGCCAGACTGCGGGCGGTGGCGTCTTGACGCACGACGACCATCCCTTCCACCGAGACTTCGCCGTTTTGGTCGGTCAAGAAGGCCATGGGGCGAAGTGGTATGTTCAATCGCTTCAAATCGGCCGCCATTTCACCGTACTTGCCGATGATCAAATCGGTCTTTCGTACATTACCCGCCTGCGGCAGCAAGAGACTTTCGGCGTAGATCAATTCCACGGGGCGGCCGAGAACGGCTTCCAAGACGGCGGCCGTCGGCGCGTAGTCGCGATCGGCGTACCCGGCGACGCAGTCACAGGCCAATTCGCGGCACAAAGGATCGGCGATGACGATGCGAAAGGGTTCCTGAGAATCGACCGTTTGGGCCGGTGTAGACCGATCGAAAGCGGAAAACGAACCCCACCAACATAGCGGCAAAAGAATCAAGCAGATGAATCGCATGGCGGAGGCTTCCTGTCGGGCGGCGGTGTGCGGCAAAGCGGTGATCGAAGTGTTACCGACTTTGTTTTCGTGCGAGGACGCGGATGATTCCGTTCTTGTAGTCCATCACGAAGACGCGATCGGCGTCGGGCGGCACGGCGATCGCAATGTTGCTGCACGAGGCGGCCATCCGACCGGCCGACGTGAATCGCGCCACGCCGACGTAGCCGACCAGATCGACGTATTTCCCTTGCGGCGTGTAGCGTTTGACACGTCCCAAGCCCGATTCGGCCGTGTACAACATGCCGTCGTCGGCGAAGGCCAGATTCATCGGGTTGCAGCAACTACCGAAGTTTTCCAAGCCTGTTCGACCGGCCGCTCCCCATTTGGCGAGCACTTCCCCTTGATCGTTCAGACAAACGACGCGGTGGGCGGCATTTTCGGCCAGGTACAGGACACCGTCTCGATATGCCAGATCGCAACGCTGGCAGCAGCCTCGCAAGCCCTCGGCGAGCTGGGTCGGCTCCGACAGGTCGCGGCGAAACCGATACAGCTTCGACTTCGAGCCGAGGCTCCAGCCCGAGCCGAAAGCCACGAACACGTACTCGTCGGAAAG
>CAYVVR010000206.1:1245-7216 GCA_964454655.1 uncultured Planctomycetaceae bacterium
TGCCATGCCCGAGCATCGCAACGGACGCATCGCCAGCCGACGTTGCTGGGCGGCCGGTATCGCGGCATCGTCGGGGATGGGGGCCGTTTGCTGCACGCGACCGTGCCGATCCAGACGGGCGAGAACGCCTCCGCCTCCGACGTAGACCGCTTCGTCGTCGACCGCGACCGCCTCGGGCGGAAAGTCGAGCGTCCACGTCTCCAGTACGCGCCCCTGGTAATCGAGGATGCGAATTTCCTTGGCCTTGCCGTCGCCGGCCAGAATCTTGCCCGGGGCGAACCATCGTAGCACGGTCAACTCACCGAACGACACCGGCAAGGGATCGATTTCGACGTGCGTCGCCGTTGCTGCTCCTTCGTCGACTTGCGGGGCCGCGGGAGACTTCGGCGGCTCCTCGGCGACACCGCCACCGTTTGTGCATAAGGCGATAACGAGGGCAGCCCAACATGAACAAACGGCGATCACGCTCGCGCGAGTCGGCCGGCAGGTGAATGAAAACCGGTGAATCATGAACACGCTCCTCGAAAACGAAATCGACCGGCGGGCACGGAACTCCGGCGCAGATTCGGACAAACGTAGCACTGTCGACAATATACATTGCCGGTTCGGCGAAGTCTTCCCGCGAGGGGATTTCTTTTTTCGTCGACCTAGGCAATTTCCGTCGAACTCCCTAGCGGCGCGGTGTGTCTGATGTACGATGGAACGTTTGGACGCGTCGGCGGGGCGACGGTCTTGGTACGCGACGACCGTGCCGCCGCCGGAGGTGCTCGGCAGTTTGCGCGAGGGGACGACGGCTCTCGGCCGTGTCCGGAGGAATCGGCGGTCGGTGGGCGATTCTTCGGTTTCCCCTGTTTCTCGATGACGCGATCGGGGTGCCGTGCGCGCGAAAGCCCTTGTCGGACGCCGCGTCATTCGATCGGCGGGGGAAGTGCAGACGATGGAACGCGAGTTTCGCATGATTCGGGTAGAATCCGACGATCCGTTGCCGACGTCCGGCCTCGTGCCGAGCGACGTCCACGCTGCGCGCCGTGGGGCACCGGCCGAACGCATTTATGACGCCACGTTTTGGTTGGCCGCCACGGCGAACACGATCACCATCGTCGGGGCCTCGCTTCTCTACCGGTACGCCGACCTGGTGAAAAGCCTCGGGGGAACCGACTTCGATCTAGGATGGATCGTCGGTGTCGGTGTCGTCGGTAGCCTCGTTTCTCGGTTGTTGCTGGGCAGCGCGATCGACCGCTACGGGGCGAGGCCGTTTTGGCTGGCGGGGTTACTGCTGATGGCCGCCAGTTGTGCCGTGCATCCCGCCTTGACTACCTGTCGCAGCCCCGTGATTTACCTTGCTCGGATCGCCTTTTGCCTGGGATTGGCGGCGATCTTCAGCGCGTCGATCAGCTTCTTGGCAGCCCGAGTATCGCGGGCGCAAGCGGCCGAAATGATCGGCATGATCGGCTCGGCCGGATTTGCCGGCATGTTGATCGGGGCCCACGTCGCCGATTTTCTGGTCTCGCTCGGAGGCAGTGAACGGCAGGCCATCGACCGGCTGTTCTACGGGGCAACGGTGTTGACGCTGGTGGCCGTACCCTTTGCCTGGGCGGCCACGCGCAAGGAACGTCCGACCGGCCGCTCGGTTCGCCATTCGGCCTGGCGGATCACGTTGCAATACAGCCGGTTGCCGGTCGTGATTACCGCGGCCGTCGTCGGTGCGGCGTTTGCCATCCCGTTTTCGTTCTTGGCGTCGTATGCCAAGGAGCTTCAGATCGACGAGTTGGCGGCGTATTACTCGATCTATTCGATCGCCGCGATCGCCACCCGCGTGGCCGGGCGGAAAGTGACCCGCCGACTCGGCTCGACGCCCACGATCGTGCTCGGACTGATTTGTTTGGCCGTGGGGTTGGTGGCCATGTGGCCGATCCGCACCGGAGCCGACCTATGGTTCGCCGGAATCATGTGCGGCCTCGGTCACGGCGTCGTGTATCCGTTCTTGACGGCCGCGGGAACGGCACGCTTTCCACAACAGCATCGAGGACTGGGGACGACGATGATGATCGCCGTGTTCGACTTCGGGCAGTTCGTGGGGGCTCCCATCTTCGGAACGATTCTCGCCTTGGCTGCCCGCGCGGGCGTGCCGCCCTATCCCACGTTGCTTGTGATCGTCGCTGCGGTACTGGTTGCGACAGCGGTAGGATACGCATGGGTCATGCGGCGGGAACGGCACGAAGATACGTCGGCGCACGACGGCCCGCTTGCCGGCGAAGCGTCGCCAGTCGGCGAGACTTCACCGGCGCTTCCCGTGGCTGCACGCTCGATGACCGAGCTTCCGGCCGCTGTCGAAGCCGAAGACTGACTTGCCGAGCCGACGGAGATTCGGCCCAAGCCGTACTACGCGAGCTCGACGCGTAAGGCGGCGTCGGGCGTCACCTCGACCGGTTGGGCCAACGCAATCTCGACGTGCGTTTGTTCGGCGGACAAGGTCGCCGGAATCGATCGGTCGCCCAACGTGACTTGCACGCGGCCGGCGGCGAAACTCGGAGCCAAACGGATCGTTCGCAACACGAGTCGGCCGCGTCGGACGGTAAAGGTCGCGTCCAGCGTGTCTTGCGAAGCCTTTTGGGCGAACGTTCCCCAGCCTTCGGCGGTGATGAAGGCCGCGCGGAAATCTTCGGGATGGACCCGCGGGGCGAAGCCGATCACTTGCTTCGGGCCGTGGTAATAGAAACCGCACAGTGCCAAGTACACGGCGTAGCTTGCCATCGAGCGGGCGTAATGATCGCCGCACTCGATTTCGTTGTACGGATTGCGTTTCGATGGATGATAGCGATCGTGGATCGCCCGCGTGATCGCCAGCCCTTCTTGAACGAGCCCTTCCGAGATCATGTGCGCCGCGGCCTGGTATTCGAAGCCGTTCATGCACTCGTTGAGATAGCCGGCGAAGGTGTGCTCCGGCCTTCCGCCGCGTGCTTCTCGTTCCCCGCCGTGCGGGAAGGTGCACATGATCAAGCCCGCTTCGCCGGGCATCGCGTACCAGCGGCCGGTGGTGTATTTCTTGCGGTAGGGGCCCACGTCGGGGGCGAAGTTGTACCGCCACAAGTGTTGCAACGCGATGACGGTTTCTTTGGTGGGCAAGGCGTCGGGCAGGCCCAGCTGATGCGTCCAGAAGTCGCCCAGGGCCTGGTCGATGTGGCAACCGATCCCCGATCCGATCGCCTCGGGATGTGCGGGGTCGCGGATCTGGTAGAAGTACTCGCCGTTGAACAGACGTTTGACGATTTCCTGCTTGCCACGTTCGGCGATGGCCGAGCATTGCTGCGCGAACTCGTGATCGCCCATTTCTTCGGCCATCTGCGCACCTGCCCGCAACGCGGCGACGTACATCGAGCTGAGCCACGAAATCGGCCCGTACCAGGTCGCGTCGAGCGTATTGAACTGGCCGCCTTCGAGTAGGCCGTTCGCGTCGCCGTCTTGTTCGATCAAGTATTGAATGGACTGTTTCACGCGAGGCCAGATTCTGCGCAAGAAGGCGTCGTCGGGCGACATCTGATGCTCGCGAAGCGTGCGAAGGATGTTTCCGCATTGCCCGTCGATCGCTGCGCGGGTGGCGTACTCGCCTCGGTAGGCGATATGGCCGTCAGGTTGGAAGGCGAGTCCATAATCGACGCGTTCGCGGAGGATGCGTTCCAGCTCGGGGAACACGCGTGCCGCCGCCTGCGCGTAATGCCACACGTGGGTGCATGTACCGGGGCAGCAGCGGACGCCTTCCCAGCCCCAGAATCGCCCGTCGGCCAAGCGGAAGCACGTACTCGTTGCGAGGCTCGACGTGTTGATGAAGGTCCGATCGAGCAGCCAGTAGGGAAGCGTCGAGTCGTACCAGGTTTTCGTCCACAACCGCGTGGTGGACGCGAGCCGCTCGTAGTTCGCCGCAAGGTATTCGACGGCCTTGCGACTGGAGGCAAAGCGTGTCGCGTAGTAGTGCCCTTTGCCGACACGTGGAATCTCGACGTTCGGAAACCGCCACGCGACGACGAACACGGCCTCTCGGCGTTCGCCCGGTGCCAGTGTAAAACGCAGACCGACTTTGCCGCGGGGCCGATTTTCCGGACTGCCGACCGCCGTATCGGCCGAAGCTTCGCCGCGGGCGTCGGTGGTCAGAACGACATCCGGGCCGTCGTCGAGAAGAGCCAACGTCATGTCGCCCCAATCGGGTCGGGCCTCCAGCGGCCGGTTCTCTTGCGCCGGGCGGTCCGAGAAAACGATGTGGTCGACGCCGATGTTGCCCCATCCGCCCGAAACCTGGTCGACAATCTGCAATCGAGCCGTCTTGCCTTGCAGATTCCGTACGTCGAACGAGGCCGCGTGCAGGCGGTTGTCGTTGCGGCCGGTCGCCGAGGCCGCCACTTTTCCGTCGACCAGCAGATTCAGGCAGGTTTGCCCTTGGTGCGCCCCGCCGCCGATCAGGAAGTTGATGTAGTTGCGCTCGATCGTGAACGGCTTCGAGGTCATGACCCCGGTATGGGCGTCGCCGCCGCGGACGTCTTCTCCCTGACGCGTGTTGTGCGAATTGACCAGTTGCTTGCCGTGGGCACCGACGTCGCCTTGGTAGGCGGGCATTTGCGCTGCAACGATCGGACGATCGCCGAACGCCGTCCCTTCGACCGTCCAGTTTTCGTAACTGTCCGATTCGAAGTCGTCGAAGACGATATCCGGTCGCTGGGTCGACGCGTCGGCGGTTTTCTCACGTGCCGTGAACTGGACCCAGGCGTGGCCGCCGGTTTTGCCGCAGCGGTTGACCAGTTCGGCCTTGCCGTCGGAACCGCTGTACAGCAAGACGGGGTTCGACAGGCCGGCCCCGATGGTGCCCTCGACTTGCGTCGAAGAACGATTCGTGAGCGTGTACCGCATCACAACCAAAGGAAGCGACGAATCGTCGACCTCCAGCGGGCAAAACGGCGAAAAGGCTTCCAGTTCGACTTCCAGGGGACAAGCGTCGTCGCGATACGAGACACGTCCGATCGGGTATTCGCCGCGGAACGTCACCCGGCGGAAACCGGTGCGATCGAGCGGCCGTTCGTTCGCTTCGTCGGACCCGATCGAAAGCGAGAAGGAAAGGTCGATCGGCGATTCGACTTCCATCGGATTGGCGTAATGCTCGGCGTTGGTCCGAATCGGCTGGTTGAAGATATCCCAGTGCCACAATCGGCCGTCGCCGCTGAGGTACACGTGGCCGCAGCAGATGCCGCCGATCGGCATGCCGATATACCGCAACAGGTCGCCGTCGTAGCGTTCGGGTTCACCGCGTTCGAACAACGAGCGAATCCATTCCGGCGAAAGCTGCTTGTCGGCCGGGATGAGTTTTTCGAAGTCGTCGACGACCGGCGGAAGCGGTTCGGCGCCTGCCGTGCCGTACAGTGTCGAAACGGCACCGAATGCCGCCAGCTTCAAGAGATCACGCCGAGGAAGGTTGACCGGGGTTCCACAAGCGCATTCGGGCGTGCAGGCCCGACGGGGGGACTTGTCGTCGTGCATCGTCACGGTTCTCTCTGAAAACATTCGGGGGACACAAATCGAAATCTATTATCGATTGCGGTTCGGCTGCGCGCCAATTCGTTCCCCGGCAATTCCCCCACGGATGATTGCCCGATTCTAGACGACGCTGCAAGGTCCGACAACGAATTGCCGACCACGCAGTTCACAAGAACAGACGCCGGACCTCGACGCACGACGATGCAGAAGAAGGCCCGATCACGCCTTCACGATCGAGCGATAGTATTCGATCGAGCGGCGGAGGCCGTCGAGGAAGTCGACTTGGGGCTCGTAGCCGAGGATTTGGCGGGCGAGGGTGATGTCGGCCATGCTTTCGCGGATGTCGCCGGGACGCGGCGGGGCGAATTCGGGCTCGACGTTCGTGCCCAACACCTCGTTGATGGCCGCCAGCAGTTCCAAAAGCGTGATGCTCTTTCCGCCTGCGGCGTTG
>CAYVVR010000207.1:0-7212 GCA_964454655.1 uncultured Planctomycetaceae bacterium
TCGACGGTACGACGAGGCCGCTCGCAAGACGATCTTCGAAATCGTCTTGCCGAAACAAACCGTCGAACTACATTTGTCGCTCAACAGTCACACATTGCAGCAAAAAGCGTTGATCTTGGGGCGGTCGGTGCTGGTCGATCGAGTTACCCGCGCGTACGAACAACTGGATGCGGTCGTCGCCTTCGACATTCGGCATCGGGCGGTGCAACAGCTCGATTTGAGCGTGCCTTCCGGGTTCGAGGTAACGAAGGTGACTTCGCCCAGTTTGGCTCGATGGGAGCTCGTGGAATCGGGGGACGCTCGACTTCTCCGCTTGCACTTGCGGGAAGCGGCAGCCGAACCGGTATCGTTCCAGGTCACGTTGTTGCGAACGCCCGTGCAATTGCAGAATTGGTCTTTTCCGCACTTGGAGCCGGTCGATGCGATCATGCGCACGGCCGTGGTCGGTCTGCTCTTGGACGAGCGGTTGGACGCCGAAGCGATTTCGACAACAGGGGTGTTGCCGATTGACGCCGCGGTGGTCGGCGACATCGTTACCGCGGGCGAAACGACGCCTCGTTGCCGGCCTTTGGCGGCGTGGTACGCCCCGTCGGCCGATTACGCTGTAACCGGTGATTTCTTCGAACCCGAACCGGAATTGGATTGCATCGCCAACGCCCTGTTGAGCGTGCGCCAAGACGGTTTGGCCGTTCAAGGCGAGTTCTTTCTGACGCCGCGAGTCGAACGGTTGGTCGAGTTTGCGTTTCGGATGCCCTCGCAGTGGCAAGTGGAATCGGTGTCCGATTACCAAGGCAACGCATTGGCGTACGAGGTGTTTTCGGAATCGCAAGGCACGAAGCGCGTCGAGGTGCGATTGCCCGCCGCCGTCGAGCCGGGGGAACAGGTTCGCGTCGATTTCTTCGCCAAGAACGTGCCCAAGGGCTGGTTGAACGACTGGACGGACAAACGGACGATTCAGTTTCCGAATTTCGAGGGCGTCCGGACGACACGCACGTTCGGAGCCGTGGCCGTGCGAGAAGAGGACGATTTGGCGGTCCGCCCGCTCAAAACCGATCGGCTGGTGGCGTTGAGCGAAAAGGAGAAAGCCGATTTCGGTTTGGCGACGGTCGAAACGAGATTGGCTTATCGATTCGACGGAACCGATTTTCGAGCGACGTTTGAAGTCGAGAAGACGAAGCCGCGGATTACCGCGTGTACTTACGCGTTTTTGCGGATTCGCCCCGACGGGCTGGTGCCGCGATACGAGATCGACTATTTCGTCGATCGTGCGGCGTGCGACGAGCTGGTGTTCGTCCTGCCTAAGGAAACGCCGCCGAGTATCAACGTCTTCGGATTGGACGGCGTCGAGATCAAGAACTATGTCGCCGAGGAAACGCCTTCGGGGCGACGCTGGACGGTGACGCTCAAAGATTTGCGGCGCGGACGCGTTCGCCTGGTGGCCGAGTTTCGCATGCCGCTTCCGGAAGAACAGCTCGAGAAATGGTCGTTGCCGCTGTTGGAGCCCGAGGCTGCTTTTCGCTCGGGATTTGTCGCCGTCGAGGGGCATGGTGAGCTCGAGATCGCAGTGGCCTCGAATGCCCGCAGTGTCGATGTCGGCGAGTTGGTGGATGCTGCGTACCAACCCGGCCGACAAGTTCTGGGTATCTACAGCTTCGTCGGCAAGTTGCCCACGGTCATCGCCTCGGTTCGGCGATTGTCGGAAACGGCCGTTTCGGCCGCGCCGCCGGCCGTCGCAAGCAGCATGAAGGCGGTGAGCGTTCTCGAGGTCGACGGTGCCGTATCGACGCAGGTTACGTACCGCGTGATCTGCAAAACACCGTATCTTGCCATGCAGTTGCCCAAGAATTCGGAACTGTGGTCGGTCGCAGTCGACGGGCGTCCGCTGCGTCCTCAAGAAAAAGATGGACGATTACTCTTGAGCATGGCGGCCGACGAATCTTCTGCCGGTGAGCGTGCTTTGGAAGTGTGTTACCGGCAGCGAACGCGACCGTTGGGGATGTGGACCTCGGCCGTGGTCGAATTGCCGGCCTTGATGTTGCCTGCGCAGGATACGACCGGTAACAACGAGGTTCCGATCGCCGATGCCGACTGGTCGGTCCACGTTCCGAAGCAATACGAGGTGGTTCGTTGGGGACCGCGCGGATACCGGATCACGAAACACCGCGCGCCGGTGCTGTTGTCGATCGCAAAAGGGTTTGTTGCTGCGTGTACGCCCATCTCGATCGGTTGTGGTGTCGGGGGAATGAGTGCGCCGGTTCCGAGCGCCGTGGTGCCGGTTCAAGATGGGGCGGAAAAGTTTGCGGCAGATTTCGAAGCGGACGCCGAATTAGGCGAAACCGCGGCAGAAATGCCGATGGAAGCTGCCGACGAAATGCCGGCCGAAGAAGAGGCCGCCGAAGCGGAACCGTCGGTCCCCGAAGCGCCGGCCGAACCGCAGATCGCGGCTCCGCAGCCCCAGCGCGAAGTGGAGCGGTTGCAGGCACAGCAATCAGACGAGAAAGCCGAGGGAGCCGTCATGTACGCGGGGTTCCGCACGATGACGTTCGTGCCGGAAATGCTTCCGCAGTATTACCGACAAGTCGATGTGCGCTTTCTGGGAGAGTCGCCTGCGATTCGAATCGACGGTGTTGCCGCCGGGTTGCTTGAGGGGGCAACGTGGATGGCCGTATTGCTGGTGATCATTCTCGCGATACTGCTGTATCGCCGGGGATTCCGGCTCAAGTGGCGATGGGCGATGCTGCTGATCGCCGCGGGAACCTTGCTGCCGTTGATCCCGGCACTCGACGTGCTGGCACCGGTCGGTGATGGAATCGTGATTGCCGTCGTCGTCTTGATGGTCGTCGATCCGTTGTGGCGGATGCTGTCGGTATTCGCAACCGGTGTTGCGAGGCTGATCTTCGCGGGAATGGTTTACGGCTACCGGAGGATGGCTTCAGCGCGAGCGGCCGGCCATCTTTTGCCGATCGTCGTGGCTTGTGCGTGCGTGCTCTCAGGACAGGCCGTGCGGGCTCAGCAGCCGGAAAAGACGTTGCAAAGCGACGGTGTCGTCGTCCAGGTGATCGATGCGCTTCCGCCGCTCGAAGTGCCCGACGATGCGCTGTTGGTGCCCTACGATCCCAAAAGCGGATTGCCGGCAGAACCCGGTAAAGTGTGGGTGCCGTATGCACAATACCTGAAGCTGTTGGAAGCGACGAATCCAAAACCGGAAGTTCCGCCGCCGCCACCGACGAAGTTTGCGTTGTCTCCGGCGAAGTGGAAAGCTACGGCGGGAACAGGCGAGTCGCTGGAAGTCGGTATCGAACTCGAAGCGGCCGTGTTCGTCGATGAACCGATCGAGATTCCGCTGCGTCCGTCGGGGGCCGGAATCGTTGAGGCCCGCGTCGACGGTAAACCGGCGGTCGTCGGTTTGGCGCAGGTTGAGGCGGGCGGCGCGAAGCAGCAAAAAAGTGCTTCCGAAAATTCGCAACAGGTCATTGTTCGTATAAGTGGCAAAGGCAGGCACCGGTTGCAGCTTCGCGTTCAGGTTCCCTTGAAACGGGAAGGGGGATGGCGCGTCGCCGATTTTGCGATCGGTGGGCTGCCGGGGGCGCAATTCGAGCTGGAAGTTCCCCAGCCCGAAACCGAAGTCCGCTTAAGCGGCCAACCCGATCGAGCCGACTACCTGACTTCCCGGCCCGGAGAACACATCGTGTCGGCAGTCGGCTTCGACGGCCGCGTTATCTTGCGGTGGCGTCCCAAGATCTTGGCCGGCAGAGTGGACCGCGCGTTGTCGACCGATTCGACGATCGTCTTCCAAGTGGCTGAAGAAGGGGTTCGCATCGTGTGGGATGCGATGCTCCAGTTTCCCCAGTCGAAACGAGATGCGTTTCAGCTCAAGATTCCTGCCGGTTGGCAGGTCCTACGCGTCGAAGGGCCGAACGTGCGCGGTTGGGACTGGCGCAGCGGCCAAGCCGGGACGGTCGACACGATCGACGTCGATTTGCTGGCGATGGCCGAAGATGCCGAGCAGATCACGGTCGAGCTGCAACGGGGGGCGGCAATCGGCGACCAGCCGACCCGCCTTGAAGTACCGCAATTGGCGGTCGACGGTGCGGCAATCGCGCAAGGCACGATCATCGTGCGCCGAAGCCCTCGGCTCAATCTCCAAATTCGGGAAACACAGAACGTGACGTCGATCGATACGGCGGAATGGAAACCGTCGGAAGCCGCCGCGCGTGCGGCAGCCGAGAGCCCGTTGAAACCGGTCGTCCATGCCGGATATCGCTTCCGCGCGGGCGGTTATCGCATCACGATGGATGCGGCATCTAAGAAACCGCGGTTTGTGGTGAGAATCGACGGGCTTTATCGCATCGGTACGTATCGACGTACCTTGGAAGCGAAATTCGACATCAACGAAGTAAACCGTGTTCCGTTTTCGCATGTCCGGTTTGCATTGCCGCCGACGATGACGTCGCTGGACGACGTTTCCGTGCCGCCGGAGTGTAGTTGGTCCACGTCGGAGAGCGAAGGCCGCACCATCTTACACTTGTGGATGCCTCGCGGGGCCGTGCAAAACGTGAACGCCGTCGTGACGATGACGCTTCAACGCGAGCCGATCGGCGGCGACCTCGACATGCCCGTGTTCGATTTTCTCGAAGGTGTCGCAACGACGCGGTTGGCCGTCTTGATCGATCCGGTTTACCGGTTGAGACCGCTCGAACTCGAAGGTGTCCGCTCGTTACCGCCGGAGCAAGCGTCGTGGGTGCGCGGTGAATTGCGTCCCTTTGTGCAGCTGTGCTTGGCATCGCAAGGGGAAGACGCGAAAGCGCGCATCGCCGTGGAACGCCGCAAGGCGGTCGTTGCGTACGATACGATCACCAATGTTCGGTTCACCGATCGAAGCATCGAAGACACGGTGCTGCTGGACTTCGATATTCAAGAGGCCGGGATTCGCGAACTTCGTTTTCGCCTGCCCGCTTCGATGCAAGGCTGCCGCGTGTCGGCGCCGATGATCCGCACGCAAGACATTACGTTCGACGAAAACGATCCGACGTCGCCGGTGGAAGTTCGCTTGACTTTCCAGGACGACGTCATGGACGACTTGCGTGTCTTGGTGCGGAACGATCGCTTGGTCGACGATGAAGAGCATCCGGCGCCGATCCCCTTCGACGTGGCCGTCGACGATGGTATTGCGGTTCGTGCCGGGGAACGGTACGTGACCTTGCAAAACGTCGGTCGCGACGAAGTCGTCGAGGTGACCGCAGAAGGCGTCGAGAAGCTGACGCCCGATCGCCAGAAGGAATTGTGGCGGCGGTTACAGCTTGACGCTGGAGAAGGATTCGTGACCGCAGCGTATCGTGTGCGTGCGGAACTGAAATCGGCCGATCTGGTCTTCTGCGTCCGGTCGCGTCCGTTGGCGATGACGTCTCCGGTTCGAATTCGGATGGCCGAATGCATCCTTTCGTTGGGGGCCGACGGTGCCTACCGCGCCGAGCAAGTGTATTGGGCGGAGAATCGCTCCGAGCAATTCTTGGTCGTCACGTTGCCCAAGAATGCGCGACTGTGGACGGCGATCGTGGACGGGAATCCCGTCAAACCGCTCATGATGAACACCGAACGACCGGAGCGAATTCACATTCCGATCGTGCGCACGGCACCGGGCGATCTGCCGTACCAAATTCAGATCAAATACGGCGGCAAACTGTCGCCGCCGTCGCTGGTAACGCATGTGTCGTTCCCCTTGATTCAGCCGGAAGACGTAACGCCCGAGTGGAGCCAACTGCGGTTGTACCTTCCCGAAGAATTGCGATGGCTTCATTTCGACGGGACGATGCGCGCCGTGCCGCCGGACGAACTAGACGCGGGATTCGCCGATTTCGAGGCGCGAATCGTTCGAGATTTGATCGAAACGGCGACTCACGGCGATCAGTTTTCCCGGGTACGGGCGAGACAAAACGCCGGGTTGTTTTCGGCGATTGCTTCCAAATACGGCGATCGTCGGGCCTCGGGCGGGGCGGTAGAAGAACCGCTTTCGTTGCTTCAAGGCTTCATGGAGTCGGCATACGACGATCAGGCGGAAGGTGAACGGGGTGCCGCGGCACAAGTCGATAATACGGCACAGCTCGAGATGTTGTACCGGCAACAACGCGTGCGACGCGGAAAGAACGTCGTCGAACAATCGGTATCGAACTGGGGGCTCGAAAGCGGCCAGAGCGCCATGGGAAGGACCGCGGGAGGTGCCGAGGATGTAAACGCTCGCTGGCTGGGCGAGTTGGTCGGCAAGAAGGGGCAGCCCTCGGCGGCGACGAGTGTTCCTGCCCCACAAGACCGACCGGCGATCACTTCGCGGAATGCGCCGGTTCAAAGTCGGAAACTTGCGAGTCGATTCGAAGCGGCGAAAAAGCCCCAAAGCGCCCCCCAAGCCAAGGAAGCCTACGAAGCTGAAATGGATGCATTGGGGCCGCAAGCGGCGGGAGCGGCCGACAAAGTCAAGCAATACGAGCAACGTTATTCGCGCGAAATCATGGCCTTTGGGGGCGGACTCGGCGGAGAGGTGATCGCCGGCCGCCGCATGCAAGGACACGCCGAAGCAGTGGAATTGAGCCGGCAAGCGGTAGCGAACGAAGATACCACCCAGTCCTTTGCGGTAGGGGGGCAACTCGTGCCGCAGCAACAAGGCATGTTGTACGAAAACTTGGCGAGTGTCGATGTCCCGATTCCGCGACAAGGACGTGAGTATACGTTCGTGGCACCCCAGGGAGTCGCCCGCGTCGAAGCGTGGGCGATCGATGAAGACACCGTTTGGCGCAGTCGCCAGGCAGGCGGCGCGATGGTCGTGTGGATCGTGTTGCTCGCGGCGGGATACCTCGTACGCCGTTACGTCGTCAAGTGGCAACGGTCGTGGTGGGGACGCGGTGCGTTCCTGATCGGCGGCGTGGTCGGGTTGTGCCTCGCACCGGCCCTCGGCCTGTTGATGTTGTTGACGGCCGTCGGGGCGACGATCCACCACTTGTTCGGCCCTGCGCAACTGCGCAGTCGTTGAGCCGACCTGCGAGTGAGAATTTGGTATTCGCGCAGAATGGGGGCGACCCGGTTATTATCGGATGTGATGGATTTGCTCGCGTCGGCTGAGGTAGTCGGCGAGGGTGTCGCCCATGTTCTCACCGGTATTGACCGGGACAAGTTCGACACGGTTGCGGCGGCAGATGTCCTCCAATTCGGAGAGGTACGCAG
>CAYVVR010000208.1:0-5489 GCA_964454655.1 uncultured Planctomycetaceae bacterium
TTCGGGCGGTTCGCATCTCGGCGGTTCCCGGACGGTCGAGGCACCCCCCGAAGCCGCCACCGACGCGATGGGGCTGGGTGGTGGGGCGAAACACGGACGGCCGACCGGTATCCCCCCGCAACCCACACAAGCCTACGGCCGGGAGACCGCGACCGACGACCCCGTCCTCGAATACGCCAAGCAGCAAAGCGACTTGGCCTTGGAATACCTTGAAGACCAAATGAAAAAAGGCGAGGTCGACCAGGCATTGCTCGATCGCTTGGGCTGGACGGAAGCCGATCTGGCCGAGTTCGTCCGTCGTTGGGAAGCGATGCGCCGTGCGGCCGAAACCGCCTCAAGCGCCCCCCAGGCACGTCGTTATCGCGAAATCTTGAAGAGCTTGGGGCTCCGACCGCAACAAACCAGTCTCGAAGGCGGTACGTCGGAGGACGACGTGCGGGGGATGCACTCCGGTGGGCAAACCGCCCCGCCGGCGGGCTGGGACGATGCCTTCCGCGCCTATCTGAAATCGCTTGGTCGCGTGCAGTGACCGAATTCCGCATCGTCGGCATGCGAAAAAGGTGCGATCTGCGCCCGTCGTCGAACTCGGGCGTTCGTTTTCGTGCCGACGCGCCATTTCACTTTTCGGGGGAAGGCGACCGGGCTTGATGTGTGTAGGGAGAAACGACCGTGTTGCGATTATCGGCGGCTTGGGTGCTGGCGTGCGGCTTGTTGTTCGGGACGGCGACGGCGAGCGAACGCCCGAACATCGTGTTGTTTTTCGTCGACGATTTGGGCTGGAGTAACCTGGGATATCGGAGTCCGTCGCTCTTCGAGACGCCGAACATCGACCGGCTCGCCCGCGAGGGCGTGGACTTCGTGCGGTGTTACTCGCCCAGCCCGACGTGCAGCCCCAGTCGCGCGGCATTGGTGACGGGGAAGCATCCCGCCCGGCTGAAGATCGTGCGACACATTACCGACAATCCGCGCGTGGCCAAGACGTTGTACGACGATCGCGGACGACCGTCGCATCACTTGTGGTTGACCGATCCGGCGCAGTTTCCCAGCAAGAACTGGCTCGACTTGGAGCACGTCACCTATGCCGAAGCCTTACACGAACTCGGATATTACAACCTGTTCGTCGGTAAGTGGCACTTGGGCCCGAAGGCGTTTCATCCCGTGCACCAAGGATTCGACCGGCAAATCGGGACGACCGATGCCGGGTCGCCGTCGAGCTATTACCCCGACTACTTCAAGGATGAAGCCGTTTTCGACGACGAGACGGAAGCCTACCTGACCGACAAGTTGACCGACGAGACGATCCGCTTCATCGAATCGTACGATCGACCCGGTCCGTTTATGATCTCGATGTGGTATTACAACGTCCACTCGCCGAACATCGGTCGAAAGGACCTGGTGCCGCGGTTTCAAGGACGGCCGGGGTTGGAAGACAAACGAGCCGAGTTCGCGGCGCAGGTCGCCGCCGTCGACGAGTCGGTCGGACGGATTCGCGAGGCGCTTCGGCGCAAGGGCTTCGATCGAAACACGGTCATCGTGTTGACGTCGGACCAAGGCAGCTTGTACGAATGGCCGCCGCTTCGCGGCTGCAAACGGAGCGACACGCTCTGCGAGGGCGGTGCACGCGTGCCGCTATTGATCTATTGGCCCGGCGTCACCCGGCCGGGTACGCAGAACGCCGGCATCGTGCAAACGCTCGACTTGTTTCCGACGTTCGTCGAGATCGCCGGCGGCGATCCGAGCCGCTATCCCGATTTGGACGGCGTTTCGCTGGTGCCCGCCTTGCGCGAAAATCGCGTGATCGAACGCGGCAAGCCCGTGTTCGGTTATCGCGCGTACGAAGATCTGTACGCCTCGGTTCGAGACGGTCGGTGGAAGTTGTTGGCCTATCGCAGTGGAAAGACTGCCTTGTACGACGTCGAACAAGATATTTCCGAGCAACACGACGTCGCCGCCCGACATCCGGAGATCGTCGAGCGGCTCGTCGAATCGCTCAAAGCTTGGGAACGCGAAATGGGCGTCGAAGCCTATTCGGGCGTGCAATGACCGTCGGGCGAATCGCCCGCGGTCGTCATTCCGCCGGATCCCCGTTGAAGACGGCGACCTCGGCAAACCCGATGTTCAACGTCTTCGGCCCGACTTCGGCGGCGGTGATTTTCACCCATTCGACTCGCTTGGGTGGAAAACGCACTTCCGTGCCGAAGAACGCTTGATCGGCCAACGGGCCGGTCGTGTACGTCGTGCCGTCGCTGAATTCGATTCGGGCGGCCGTCACGTGGTCCAGCCGATTCGGGCGATCGAACAGCCATACGCGATCGATCGTTTGCGGTTGCGACCAAGAGAGCTTGATCCACGCGCCCGCCTTTTCTCCCTGCGATGCCCATTCGTGTTGCGGCGCTTCGGGATACCCTTCCGCTTTGCCGTCGCAGGCGGCTTCGGCGGTGTAGTCGGAATGAACGGACGACGCCGAGACCTCGGCCTTCAACGCAAGATTGAGATCGGAATCGAGGGGCGAATCGACGCGTTCGACGCGGGGAACGTCAGGCCCCGGAACCTCGGTAAGTAAGCGAACCTCGGCCAAATTCCATTGATACTGGCTGCCGTAGGGCTTCGACGCCCAGTGCGTCGGATTCCGCCCCAAGTTCGTGAAGTTCGCCGAGTACGAAAGCCAGAACGTCTTGCCGTCGTCGCTGATGAACTTCGACGGAATGTTCACGAAGTACCCTTGTTCGCCGAAATCCTTCAGGTAGGTGACCAATTTCCAGGGACCTTCGATGCGGTCCGATTCGAGGATGTAGGTGCGCATCTTTGCCGTCGTCGGCCAGCCGTCGGTGATGCACATGAAGTACGTGCGGAGCGGGGCGTTGTAGGTCATCGTGACGCATCCGCAGTTGTTGTCCCACGCGAAGATCGGCCGACAATCTTCGAAATCGGCGGACCACTGCGGATTGCCGGCGGCGTCGAAGCCGGCGAAGTATTCGTAGCGGCTTTCGTCGTTGATCGCTTCGATGGTCGGCGGAACACGGCAAAGATAGATTTCGTCGCCGGAAATCCAACTCAGGTTGGCCTTGCGGTCCTCTTCGTCGTATTCCGTCGATCCGTGGCCCACCAAGTACGCCTTTCCGTCGGGGCTGTGTTCCATGTTCTTCCCGAAATCGACGAAATGGGGGGCCCCGAATTTGACCGGGCCTTTGAATTCCTTCGGTTCAGGGAACAAGGCCTTGCCGGGCTCGCACGAAAGCGGCGAGGGCGTCCACGTCTTGCCTCGATCGGTCGAGATATGAAATCCGCCGCAGGGGCCCATGATCGGCCAGTTCAAACCGTACGACCCATACGCCAGCCCGTAGGTTCCGATGAACCACACGCCGTTCACCATCAGGCTGCCGCACGGATAACGTCCGCCGTACGGGGCGGGCGACGCGTGAATCAGGCCCTTGTGCACGATCGACAGGTGTTGCGGATCGTCGCCCTCGACGACGGCGAAACCGATGCGGGCTTCCTTTCCGAACGACCACGACGTGAGGCCGTCCACCGAGCCGTCGGTCCAGGGCGTGTACAGACGATCGTCGTCGCCCCACGACGGATACCACGTGTCGGCTTTCGTGTAGCCCGCGAAACGACCGGTGAACAGTAAGCCGCGGTACGCTTCCGACTGCGGCGCGGGACAGCCCTCGGGTGCCGGCGTGTCCCAGACGAACGCGTGTTTGCGAAACGCATCGACGGAGCGTTCGGAAAACTCGTCGGCGAACACGTTGACGGCAAGCACCGTTCCGATCACCGACAGCACGGCGATTCCGCCGTGAATACGAAGCAACCGGCGCATGAGAAGACCTCCAAAATATCGGGAAACGCGACGTGAAACGAACGGACGCGGGGGGAGACGCTGCGGTTGCGGGGGGAAGGCGTCGCCGAGATGCCGAAGCGACGCGGTTGCCCTATACCTTACTTGGCGACTGCCGAAAGGCAACGTTCGCCTCAGAAACCTGGGGCTTTTCTTTGCGTTTTGCGGCGAGTTGAAAAGCAAACTGCCGTCCTTTGTCGGTCGCGTGCGTCCTTTCGGCCGTGGCGAACGCGGAATAGAATGAACTTTTCGGGTGTCGACCGCTTACCTTTCGAGGGCGTAGACGATGACCGGCGATCCCATCGGTGATGCCGCACCACGGTATTTGACGACCTTTCATCCCAAGCGCATTCCGCACTTTTTCACCGACGTGTTGGTGATCGGCAGCGGCTTGGCCGGCCTGCGTGCGGCGCTGGCGGTCGATCCGAAGTTGTCGGTGCTGATCGTTACCAAGAGCAATCGCCGTCAATCGAACAGCCGATACGCGCAGGGCGGCATCGCCGCCGTGATGGATGCCGAGGACGATTTCGAGAAGCACATCGCCGACACCCTGACCGCCGGGGGAGCGCTTTGCGATCCGGAAGTCGTCCGTCGCGTCGTCGAGGAAGGACCGGCGTGTATCCGCGAACTGATCGAGTGGGGCACGCGGTTCGACGAATACGAAGGACGCTTGGCGTTGGGCCGCGAAGGCGGCCACTCGCACAACCGCATCGTGCATGCCTTGGGCGACGAGACCGGCAAAGAGATGGTCCGTGCGGTGGACGAGCGCATTGCCGCGTCTGAGAACATCGCCGTTTGGGAAAACACCTTTACCGTCGATCTGCTCACGTACGAGAATCGCTGTCGCGGCGCCATCGTGTGGAATGCGGCGCACGGACGCACGATGGTGTGGGCCAAGCAAACGATCTTGTGCTCGGGTGGGGCGGGGCAACTGTACCGCGAAACGACGAATCCCGATGTCGCCACCGCCGACGGCTGGGCCATGGCGTATCGCGCCGGGGCCGAACTGCGCGACATGGAGTTCGTCCAGTTTCATCCGACCGTCTTGTACATTGCCGGTAGTTCCCGGCATTTGATTACCGAGGCGATGCGGGGCGAAGGGGCGTACCTGGTCGATCGGAACGGTCATCGCTTCATGCCCGACTACGATCCTCGCGGCGAACTCGCTCCGCGCGACGTCGTCAGCGCCGCGATCGTCGCCCAAATGGAAAAAACGCGTCATCCGAACGTCTACCTCGATCTGACGCATCTCGACCCGGATCGCATCCGCCGTCGCTTTCCGGGCATTGCGTCGATCTGCGAAGAGTTCAAGATCGACATCACGCGAGACCGGATTCCCGTACGGCCCGGCGCGCACTACATGATGGGCGGCGTGACCGTCGATTGGCAGGGCCGGACGACCTTGCCCGGTTTGTGGGCGGCGGGGGAAGTGACCGCCACCGGATTGCACGGCGCAAACCGCCTGGCGTCGAATAGTCTGCTCGAGGCGTTGGTGTACGGAAAGCACGCAGGACTGGGCGCTTCGCGGGCGGCCTCGGCATCGCGGGACGATTTCACCGTGCCGCCGATTGAAAATCCGGCCGTCGAGCCGCCGCATGAGCCGCTCGATTTGATCGACATCCGCAACTCGCTGAAGAGTCTCATGTGGCGA
>CAYVVR010000208.1:5499-7204 GCA_964454655.1 uncultured Planctomycetaceae bacterium
TCTTTGGAAGAAGCACGGCACGACGTCGATCGCTGGATCAGCTACGTTCTCGCTCGCCAGTTCGCCGACCCCGTCGGCTGGGAACTGCAAAACATGCTTTGTGCCGCGCGATTGATCATCGAAGCTGCCTTGCGTCGCGAAGAATCGCGAGGATGCCACGTGCGAGAGGACTTTCCCGATACCGACGACGAGCACTGGTTGCGGCACATCGTGATCCGCCGATCGGCGGGGTCGCTCGCTTGACTCTCTTGTGTAGTCGGTGTGTGTGCTCTAGCTTGCCTGGTTTGCTGGTCGGTTGTGCGCGCTTGTAGGGTTGCCGAGGAATATTCTTTCAATGCCGGTGGCAACCGATGCCGATGGTGTAACTGATAGAGCGAGTCTGCGGGTTTCGCAGGCAAGGGCCGATCCACGATCCTTCGCGCCGAAAGTGCGTCTCGGCATGAGGTCGCGAGACGACGCGTGGCGCGGGATCGTCGACGCATACACAACCTTCCATCGATACAAGGGGGGAAACGATGATTCGCCGGTTGTTGCTGGCTTGTGTTTTGGGGGGCTTGATCGTCGGCTGTGTCGCCGCAGACGTGAAGGCGCAGCAGGCGTTCGGGCGCCAATGGGGGCGTACCTACGCGACCCAGGATTGGAACCGATTCTATCATTACCCCTACGTCTTCTACCCGCAGAACTTCTGGGGGCCCGACTATTACCGCAGCTCCGACAACATGTACTACCGGTATCCGCCCGAGATGGGCATTCCCGTGTACAACCGAAATTGGCACAACTATTACCCGCAGGAACGCCGGTATCACCAAGGCTTCCACTTCATGTTGGATGTCTTCTAATGGTGCCGGGCCACCTGCCGGCCTCTTGAATCGAAAAGGTGCGTGATCGGTTTTCCGATCATGGCGTTTTCCGGTTCCGTCTCCTTCGCCCGAGAGCACATGCTCGCGGGCGTTGTTTCTTGCGCGCAATGTGCGAATGGGCCGACCTCGAAAGAAACGAACAATTAGATCGGCTTTCGGCCGTAGGCTGGTGACGTAACTAAGATAGGAAGGCGGCACGCCTTGTCGCCTGTGTGTTCTTTGACAACGAATCGGTTGGAAGTCCCGCGTGGAAAAACCTCGGCGGGACCGATCTTCTCGAACCCAAGAGGACGGCAAGGTCGTAAAAAGTTGTGGTCGACAAACTGTCGGATGAAAATCAGCGAAAAATGACGCAGAAAACGCGTTGTCGATCCAAATTTCGGCTTGTTCGTTGGGAATTTTGGCCACCATTTGTGAGGGGGGTGATCGGTCCAGAGGGGCAGGGGAATGGCTCGATAGATCACTATGGAATCTATTTTTGCGCCTTGTGTCGAGCTGATGCGTGTTTGATTGATGCGAAAACGGCTCGTTGTCGGATCAACAAACCGACGATTTGTCGGTAGGCAATCACACCACCCCCGAAATAGGTATTGAGTTTTGCGGATTTCTAACCGATAATCTCTTGTGCGTGGGGGATTCTCCCACAGCACAGCCCTTCGTAGGTCTCTGCCCCGCCTGCGAAGGGCACTTTTTTGCGCCCATCGGACGATAGGGTGTTTACCCTATTCTCTCCGGCCGATCGTGACACGACGGCTGTCTCGATTTCGCTTGCGGCATCTTTGGGGCTCGGTGGGGCGACGCCTTGCATCGGCGCAGCCGATCGCTCGATGAAGTTGTCTTGGGCC
>CAYVVR010000209.1:0-7165 GCA_964454655.1 uncultured Planctomycetaceae bacterium
TGCTGCAAACCCTGTTCGGCCAGACGACGGCGACGACCAGCCAGCCCGCGTACCGGACCGGGGCGCAAGAGGGCGAAAGCTCGTTGATTCCGCTGCGGTTTGCAGTCGACGTTCGCACCAATAGCATCATCGCGACCGGTTCGGAAGGCGACTTGACGATCGTGGAAGCGATTCTGTTGCGATTGGACGAAGCCGACGTGCAGGAACGTCAGACGGCCGTGTTCCGCTTGAAGAACGCGCCGGCCGAAGATGTTGCCGAGGCGATCAACGAATTCTTGTCGAACGAGCGGAACATTCGCCAGTTCACCCCGGGCTTGATGAGCACGTTCGAGCTGGTTCAAAAGGAAGTCGTGATTGTTCCCGAGACGGTGAACAACGCGTTGATCGTCAGCGCGACGCCCCAGTTCTTCGACGAGATTTCTCGCTTGGTGGAAGAACTGGACGCTCGTCCGCCGATGGTGCTCATCCAAGTGCTCATCGCCGAAGTATTGTTGAGCAATACCGACCAGTTCGGCGTCGAGCTGGGAATCCAGGACCCGATTCTGTTCGATCGAAGTGTCGCCGGTGTGCCGGGATTCTTGTTCAACTCGATGAATCCGCTGGGCAACAGTACCAGTACGAGTGCGTTGGCGACTTCCGACGTGGTCGGTGCCCAGGCGATTTCCAACTTTGGCGTGGGACGCGGTGATCCGACGTTGGGTTTCGGTGGATTGGTCGTCCAGGCTTCCAGTGAATCGGTCAACGTGTTGCTGCGGGCATTGCGGGCGCAACGGCGTCTGGACATTCTCAGCCGACCGCAGGTCATGGCCTTGGACAACCAGGCGGCCTACATTCAGGTCGGTCAACAGGTGCCGACGGTAACGGGCACGACCATCAACAGCAATGCCCAAACGAACAGCATCACGTATCAAAACACGGGTATCATTCTGTTGGTGCGACCGCGGATCAGCCCCGACGGCCAGGTCATCATGGAGGTCAACGCCGAGAAGTCCGACGTCGGGCCGGAAAGCGAAGGGATCGCGATCTCGGTGGCGGCCGACGGTACCGTGCTGCGGGCACCTCGCATCGATACCACGCGGGCGCAAACGACCGTCAGCGCGGCCGACGGTCAGACGATCATCTTGGGCGGGTTGATCACCAAACGGGGCGAAAAAGAACAACGTCGTGTTCCGGGAATCGATTCGATCCCGATCATTCGACACTTGTTCCGCTACGATGCCGACGATTGCGTCAAGACCGAGTTGCTGATCATCCTCACGCCGCACATTGTGAGCTCGGAGGCCGATCTGCAACGTCTGCGAGAGCTCGAAACGGCCCGCATGCATTGGTGCCTGGCGGATGTCGTTTCGGTTCACGGCGATCTCGAAGGCGGCGAGGCAAAGTTGCCGAGTGAGCTTCCGACGCGCGTCTTCTACGAAGACGACGAACAAACACCGGCTCCGACGCCGGCACCTGCCCAACCGGCACCTGAATTTCCGGAACCCCAAGCAGCGCCGCAACCGGTTCCGCAAGATGGCGCTTTACGGCCGAACATCGGAGACAACGCATCGGTCGTGTACCAGCCGTATTACGTGGAACCGGCCGGCAAGCAGCAACCGAGCGGGCCGCAGTTGAATCCTCTTCGCGTTGCGAATCGGGCCGGTCGGTGAGGCCGTCCGTCGTACGCGTGGTCCCCAACAAGTCGGCGAGATCCATCGAGGATGCGGTCATGAATCATAAGCTGTGGAAATCGACAACGGCGTTTTTCGTGGGCGTGTGGGCCTGTCTTCTGGTCGGGTGCAAAACGTTCGACATGAGCCGCCCGATCCCGTGGAAGATGGCCAACGACGACCAGGAGGTCGCCGAAGTGGTGGCCTTTTGGACGAACGCCATCATCGAACGTGCCGGGGCGCCCCCGCTTCGCGGATTCGGCGGCCGCGTGTACTTCTATCCGGCCGACTCTCAACAGTCGATCGAAGTCACCGGTACGTTGGTCGTCTATGCCTTCGACGATTCGCAACAAGAGACGGGAACACCGCCGGTCCCGTTGCGGAAGTACGTCTTCACGCCCGAGCAGTTGAAGGCCACGATGAGCGAGTCGAAGCTCGGTCCGTCGTACAACCTGTTGATCCCGTGGGACGACATGTTCGGCGACGCGCACAAGCTCAGTTTGATCTGCCGGTACATTCCGCCGGAAGGTCCGTCGGTCGTCAGCGAACAGGCCCGCGTCTTTCTGCCGGGCACGCTCAAGCAAGACGGCAAAAAACGGGCCGTAGCCGAAAAGAACGCCGACACGTCGCCCGTGCAACAAGTAGGCTATGAGGCTCCCCTTGATGATGAAGATAAGCCGGTCGTCGATATCGTGTCGCGGCCGCACTCGTCGAACGCAGAACCGTCAAGTCACGCGCCGACGGCAAAACGCAAGCGCGGTATCGAAACGTTGACGATTCCCCTGACGCACACTTTGAGCCGCCAGCTCGAGGTCGGTCCGCAAGAGTACGCACGCCAACTCGCGGAACGCCACAACAATCAAGCGCGGCAAGCGGCGACAGAAAACAACGAGGCTCAAGATTCGGCGACGGCCGAATCGTCGCACTCGCCGCAAAGCTCATCGAATGAGGGGAGCGTCGGCTCGAGCTTCGACAATTCGTTGGGCCGGTTTTGGGAGGCGAACGCTATTGAGCGACCGGCGCCTGCGAGTCGGGCGATTGCGAACTTGCCTCCACCACAAGTATCTCGTTTCGCACCGCCCGGATCCCCGGCTCCAGTAAGACCAACCGTTCCGCCAGCAAGCGGTCGTGACCGGTAGGCACCCGACCCGTCAGTACGGCGGTGTCTCCTTCCAGCCGCACCGTGATTGGTTCCACTTGCCGAATGCGGGAAAGCGGCGTCACCTGAAGGACATTGGTTGCGGTCGTAGTCGCAGTGGCTTGGGGTTCGGCAGAAAATCCCACCCGCAACACCGAGCGGATCAGTTCGCCGCTGTTTCGGCCGTAACGTGAACGGGATGAAGAGTAACTCGACCCCCGACTGGAGCGAGAGCTCGTTCCAAATCCCGATCGTCCGAATGACGACAGGTTCGACCGCGAAGAGCTACCCAGCCGGTTCGCCGAGCTGCCCGAACCGTTCGTCATGCTGCGGGCATTTTGGGTGTCGGAACTGTCTGCTCCGACGAAGCCGCCGGAGTTGGACGAACCGAGCATATCTCCCGCCGTGTTGACCTCGGAGATGTCGGAGAACTGACCGAACCCCAAATTGGAGATTTGAGAGCCGGTCGTTCCACGAGGGGAATTGATGCTTTGGCCGAGGCTGCTGGAGCTGCTGAATTGCCCGAAAGCCGTTCCCACTGCTGCGAACCAGACGACCGCAACCAAGCCGATGATCGAACCCCGCGGGCAATTACGTGTTTTACTTATCCGCCTCATTTTGCAATCCTCCTGCCGGATGTCGACGGCGTCTTTGCCGACGATTCGGACGCGATACCGGGGCTTCGATTCGTCGCGCAGGCGCAAACCGTCTCCTGAAGGATAAAACCCCGCCGACGCACGCGAGGTTCGGTTTCCTTCCGACCTTTGCATGGCCCCGTTTGCTACCAGTATCGCCATCCAGCCCGCTGCTTCATTCTACCATCGTGCGGGGCAGGTAGCGAACGCCTCAAAATTCGCCACATCCGGCAATGGTTCTCAACTCGGCCCAGTTTTCCGATCTTGTGTTGTTGCGTCACCCAGAAGTGGGGACAGCCATTCGGCTGCGTTCCCATGGCCGGTAACGGTGATGCGGCGGGTCGAAGGATCGATGATTTCGAAACGGACCTCGATTCGATCGGGGGGAAGATACTGGGACACACGATCCGCCCATTCGACCACACACAGTCCGTCTCCTTCGAAGTACTCGTCGGGACCGAGGTCGGCGAATTCTGCGGGGGTGATCCGATAGACGTCGAAATGATACAGGGGCATTCGGCCGGGGTACTCGTGGATCAATACGAAGGTCGGGCTGACGATCGATTCTTCGGCGACGCCTAGGGCATCGCCCATGCCTTGGACCCAGCGTGTTTTGCCCGCCCCTAGGTCGCCGATCAAGGCGACGACCGCCCCGGGAGGGAGCAGTTCCGCCGTGCGACGCCCCAACGCTCGCGTCTCGTCGTCGCTTCGCGACATGAATTCTGCCGATACGGTGTCCTTCATCGGTGACCGAATCTCCGTTGATATTCAGTCGAAGTGGTGTTCGTAGCCCAGGTGATCAGGCATAGGAACGCGGCGGTCCTCGTACGCCAGCCACACGCCTTGCTCGGGGACGCATTCGCCGATGACGGTTACCGGCACGTCGAACGGTGGTTCGGCGATGAGGCGATCAGCTTCCGCCGGCGGCATCGTGAACAAGAGTTCAAAATCTTCGCCGTCACCTAACGCGTGTTCCACGGCCGAGCGGCCGTCTTCTTGGGCTAGTCGTTCGGCGTCGGCCGACACCGGGATGCGATCGTTCGAGATGACGAGACCGCAGCCGCTTTCTTCGGCCAAATGGGCGGCATCGACTGCCAGACCGTCACTGAGATCGATGGCGGCCGTCACGCGGAACCGCTCGGTCAGTTGCCTTGCTTCTCGAATTCGCGGCCGGAACGTGAAGTGTCGGCCGAGAATACTCCCCCCCAGCGAGCCGGTAACCAGCAACTTATCACCCGGGCGGGCGCCGTTTCGCCTCAAAATGCGGTCGGGTTCCACCTCGCCCAAGACCGTCACGGCCAAAGAAAGCGGTCCGTCGTGCGTGCCCAAGTCGCCGCCGGCCACCGCCGTGTCGAATTCTTCGGCCAAGGCGAACAGGCCGTCGTAGATCGCGTCGAGCTTGTCTCCGATGCCCGACTTGGGGACCGAAAGCCCGATCACACAGGCCGTAGGCAGCGCGCCCATGGCTGCCAGATCGCTCAGGTTTACCGCCAGGGCCTTCCGCCCCACCAATCGTGGATCGCATTGATCCAAGAGGAAATCGACACCGTCGGCGATGACGTCGACCGCGAGAACGGGCAACTTATTCGACGGCCATTCGAAAACGGCGGCGTCGTCGCCGATGGGGACCCGCAATTGCGGTGCGGGACCGATTCGTTTTCTGAGACGACGTAAGAATTCACGCTCCATCGCGGCGACTCCGGCGGATGTGCCGAACGGTTGGAACCTCCGAGCAACGTTCTTCGGTTATTTTCGCGGGAGGGGGCTTTGACAAAGTGCCGAAGAGAGGATTATCATACCATTTTCAGTGGGGGGAGGCAGGTGTGCCCAGGTTCGGGCAAACCGTAGTCTCCAACCGCTTGCGAACGGGTTTCGCTGGACAGGTAGCTCAGTTGGTAGAGCACAGGACTGAAAATCCTGGTGTCGGCGGTTCGATCCCGCCCCTGTCCACTTTGTTGTAAGTCTTTTACAGCGTGCAAGTTACAGCTTGTGTGCAGCAACAACTGGAACGTATTTTGTCCGTCTGGGCACGGCGGATGGTTTGCGGCGAAGTCTCGTCGCTTTTTTTATGCGCGTCGGGGAATCAAAGTTGATTTCCGGTGGGCAATCCCGTCTGGTGGGGGCGCATTGGCGCGACGGGGCACTTCCTCGCTGATGGAGCAAAGTTGCCGCGGCTTTGCGCGCGTTTGATTCGACCGGGCGAGAGTAACTACCGTAGATGGGGGTGCTGCGGTCCCGCGAGAAGGATCGCGAGATGTGATTGGTACCTTCTGGTTGATGACCGAGCGCCGACGGCGGCAAAAGACGTTGACGCATGGGGAGGGACGATGAAGGCGATACGGGCCCGGGCGATTTTCAAAGCGGCAATTGCGGGAACGTTGGTTGTCGCGTGGGCGGTGATCGGTGTTGCGACGTCGACCGCAGCGACCGACCGGCCGGCTGTCGAGAAGCCCTTGAATGTCTTATTCATCCTCACGGAAGACCAAGGCCCGCACATGAGCGTCTTGGGAACGCCGGGGCTTGCCACGCCGCACATGGATGCGTTGGCGCGGCGAGGAATGCTGTTTCGAAATGCGCACGTGGTCTATCCGGTGTGCTCGGCGTCCAAGGCGGCGATCTATACCGGCTTGTACTGTCGCACGAACGGCATCCGGGCCAACACGTTGAATTATTTCAAGCCGGCCGAGGCCGTTACCGCGGCTGAGAAACAACACTCGCTGTATCGCAGGCTGTTCATTCGCGACCGGTATCCGACGTTTGTCGAGTTGCTACACGACGCGGGCTATTTCCAAGGGGTGACGCACAAACTACACGTGTTGCCCAACGAGAAGTTTCCGTTCGACGTTTGGTCGAAAACGGCCGATTACCGAGCGGCAACGGCGTTCTTCCAAAAGGCCGCCGCTCAGGGTAGGCCGTGGTTCTTGATGTACAACATCCCACAGTCGCATCGACCGTTTCGTAACAGCGATCGGGTGCCGATCGGCGTCGATCCGGCGGCGGTCGATCCGCCCGACTGGCTGCCCGACACACCGGTCGTCAGGAAAGATTGGGCCGAGTACCTGGACGCCGTGCAGCGTGCCGATCAGGCGGTCGGCGAGGTCATGCGGGCACTCGACGAATCGGGCATGCGAGACTCGACCTTGGTTATCTTCATGGGCGACCACGGCCCCGGTTTTCACCGTGCCAAGATGGCATTGTACGATTCGGGAACCCATGTGCCGCTGGTGATTGCCGGTCCCGGAGTGGCTGCCGGGGCGTGCGATGCCCTCGTGTCGGAACTCGACTTGATGCCGACGATTCTGGAAGCCGCGGGGATCGCCGTTCCCGGCTTGCAGCACGGTCGTTCGTTGTGGCCGCTACTGCAAGGGAAAAAAGACTGGAAGGAAGGTCGAGAATATCTAGCCGCGGAAATCCATCATCAGGCGCAAATGCATGATCGGGGGATGATCGAGGTCGCCGTGTTCAACGACCGGTACCGATTGATCCACCGGTCGCGAACCGATGGACCACGAGACGTCAACGCCGACTTGCGGGATTGGAAGCCGTGGGGAAATCGGTCGTACGACGAGGTCGTTGCCCGGAAAGATGAATTTCCGTGGGCGTACGAATTGCTACGACAAATCGATCCGGCGCGTTTGGGAGGGACGCTGCCCGAGTGGGAGCTGTACGACCGGCACGAGGATCCGTTCGAACTGCACAATGTGGCCGACGAACCGGCGTATCGGGTCGTGTTCGAAACGATG
>CAYVVR010000210.1:0-7120 GCA_964454655.1 uncultured Planctomycetaceae bacterium
ACTGGAACCTTGGCCCCACCGGTGCCCGGGGATGGATGTACTGCGACAAGCTCGTAACCACCGACGCGCGGCAAATCTTGATTACCAAGGTCGAACCGGGCTCACCGGCCGACGGTGTATTGGCCGAGGGTGACGTGATTCTCGGCGTCGGCGGAAAGCCGTTTTCGGTCGATCCGCGGATGGAATTCGGCAAGGCGATCACGCTGGCCGAAACGGAAGCGGGAGGCGGACGTCTCTCGTTGCTGCGATGGCGCGACGGAAAAACCGCGTCGGTCGTCGTGCGTCTGCCGGTACTGGGAACGTACAGCAAGACCGCGCCGTACGATTGCCCGAAATCGCGACGTATCTTCGAACAGGGCTGCGAATCGCTTGCTCGCCGCATGCAACAACCCGACTACCGGTTGAACGCGATTCCGCGTTGCCTGAATGCATTGGCGTTGCTGGCAAGCGGCAAGCGCGAATACCTGCCGTTGGTTCAACGCGAGGCCTATTGGGCGGCAGACTTTTCGACCGACGGCTTCCAGACGTGGTACTACGGCTACGTGATGATCTTCTTGGCCGAGTACAAAATGGCCACCGGCGACGCCACCGTGATGCCGGGACTTTATCGCTTGGCCCTCGAAGCGGCCGAGGGGCAAAGTATCGTCGGTTCGTGGGGACACAAGTTCGCCGGTCCCGACGGCCGCTTGGAAGGCTACGGGATGATGAACTCGCCGGGCGTCCCGCTCACGATCGGGATGATCCTCGCCCGCAAGGCAGGCGTGCACGATCCCAAGGTCGATCGGGCGATCGAGAAAAGCGCCCGACTGATCCGGTTTTACGTGGGCAAGGGAGCCGTTCCGTACGGCGATCACCATCCCTGGATTCAAACCCACGAAGACAACGGCAAGTGCGGCATGGCCGCGACGATGTTCAATCTGCTGGACGAACCGCAAAGTGCTACCTTTTTCGCGAAGATGAGCGTCGCTTCGCACGGGCCGGAACGGGATTGCGGCCACACGGGCAACTTTTTCAACCTGTTGTGGGCCATGCCCGCCATTTCCCTTGCCGGGCCGAATGCGACCGGCGCGTGGATGCACGAATTCGGGGCCTGGTATTTCGATTTGGCCCGCCGTTGGGACGGCTCTTTCGCGCACCAAGGCCCCCCGCAACCCGGCAAAGACAAATACGCCGGCTGGGACGCCTCGGGGGCATACCTGCTCGCGTACGCCGCGCCCTTGAAATCGCTTTACTTGACCGGCAAGCAACCTTCGGTCGTCCCGCAACTAGATGCCGAAACGGCGGCACAACTGATCGCCGACGGTCGCGGCTGGTCGAACAAAGACCGCAACAGCTACTACGATTCCCTCGACGACGCCGAACTGCTGAAGCGATTGGGAAGCTGGTCGCCGGTCGTTCGTGAACGGGCAGGCATGGCCTTGGCCCGGCGTCATCGCGTTCCGCCGCCGGAACTGCTCGACAAGCTGCGGTCGCCTCGATTGGAAGAACGGCTCGGTGCGTGCCAGGCGCTGGCCCAATTCAAGGGGGCCGCCGCACCGGCCGTGCCCATCCTCATCGAACTGCTCGACGCCGACGACCTCTGGTTGCGCGTCAAAGCGGCCGACGCGCTGGCCGCCATCGGTCAACCGGCGATGCGTGCCGTGCCGCTGCTGCTGAAACGCATGGCCCGCGGCCCCACGCCCGAAGATCCCCGCGGCATGGAACAACGTTACCTGTGCTTCGCGCTGTTCAACCAACGGGGAGGCTTGCTCAGCGGTTCGCTCGAGGGCGTCGATCGAGAAGCCCTGTACCAAGCCGTGCGGGCAGGGTTGCAAAACGAAGACGGTCGCGCCCGCGGAGCCCTGGGCACCGTCTATCGAAACCTCACCTACGAAGAACTCAAGCCGCTGCTGCCCGACATTTACCGGGCGGTCGTCGAACCCGCTCCCAGCGGCATCATGTTTGCCGACGGCATCCGACTTTCGGGACTCGAACTGCTGGCGAAGCATCACATCCGCGAAGGCATGCCGCTTTGCATCGACCTGATCGAGCCGGAGCGCTGGGGCAAGCAAAATCGGCTCAAACGCTGTTTGAACGCCTTGGCTTTGTACGGTTCGGCCGCCAAGCCGCTGTTGCCGCGACTGCGCGAGCTCGAAAAGACGTTGGTCGCCCATCGCGAGGCCCGCAACCTGCAACCGTACATCGAGCAGCTTCGCAAGCTGATCGAGCAGATCGAAACGAGCAACCAACCGGTGGAACTGCGAAGCCTCAACGCACCGTGAGAGCGGGCGCGCGACACCGGTTTCGGGCGTGTCATCCTGAAGCAACGTATCGAAGTGGGGGAAACCGCGATGTCGTCGTGGATCGATCGCCGGTCGACGCGCTGCGCTGTCGTCTGCGTTGCGTGCCTTTTGGCGTTTACCGCCGAAGCACTCGCCGCCGAAAAAGCCTATCTGCTCGATGCCTTCACCTTTCCTGATGCCGAATCGGCCGCGAAAACGTGGAAAGCATCGGGGGAAACGCCGCCGGTCGCCGTTCTCGACGCCGGGACGCCCGGCGTGCGGGTAACGCTGCCTTTCGACACGCAAGCCATTCCCCGCACGATCCACGATCGCGACGTGTCGTTCGACCTGTCGCTTCCCGCCGAATTCGTCCTCGAGTTGGAGACCGACTCACCCGCCGCGGTCGGATACGTGTCGTTGTATTTCCGCAGCGGCGACGGGTGGTACGCAGGCAGCGGACGCGTTTCCGCCTCGGGAGCGAACACCCTCGTTTTCCCGAAGGTCGACTTTCACGTCGAAGGTACGCCCGCCGGGTGGAACCGTATCGACGGAATTCGCCTTTCGTTCTGGAAGGGCAAGCCGGAAGACGGCTCGGTCGTGCTGCGTCGTCTGATCGCCCGCTACCACGACGTCGCCGTGCTTGTTCCTTCTTCGGCCCACGAGGGGAAGCCCGAATATCGCACGGCCGTCGACGTGAGTGATCGCGTGTGCCGCATGCTCGACGAATTAGGGATCGGATTCGATCGCCTCGACGAAACGACGCTCGATTCGAACGCGGCCGAGGCACGGCGAATCGTGTTGGTGCCCTACGATCCGTTTCTCGGCGACGACGACATCGCGACGCTCGCCGCCGCGGCGAAACGCGGCACGAAATTGTTCTTGAACTACCAGTTGCCGCGGCCGTTGGCGGCGGTGTTGGGAATCGGCTCGACGACCTATCGGCCTCGTGAACGGGACGGCCAATTCGCCCGCATCGTCGTCGATACCGACAAGCTCCCCGGTGCCCCGTCGGTCGTGCTGCAAACCTCGTGGAACATCACCGAGGCCCAAGCGGTTTCGGCCGATTGCGACGTGGTCGCCCGCTGGAACGACCGCGACGGAAACGACACCGGCCCGGCTTTGTTGCTGAGCCCGCGAGGGGCGTTCTTTTCACACGTGCTTTTGGGCGGCGACCTCGCAGGAAAGCGGCAATTGCTGGCGGCCGTATTGGGCAAGCTCGATCCGGCACTTTGGACGGAAATCTTCCAAGGCCGCCTCGCCCAAGTCGGACGCGTCGGTACGTGTCGCGACCTCGACGAATTGGCCGCCTGGATCGACGCGCAACCTCAGCCGCAGGCCGAGCAGGCAGCGACCATCCTCGCCCGCGCCCGAGAAACGCTCGCGCAGGCGAAAGCCCTTGCCGCCGAGGCCCGAACCGATGCTCGCCGCTGGCCGGAAGCCCTCGAAACGCTGGACGGCGCCCACGCATCGGCCGTCGAAGCCTACCTGCTCGCCCAGCCGAGCCGCCCGGTCGAAGGCCGCGCGATCTGGAACCACTCGGGCACGGGCGCCTATCCCGGCGATTGGGAACGCACCGCGAAGGAACTCGCCGAAGCCGGGTTCAACATGGTGCTGCCGAACATGTTGTGGGGCGGACTGGCCCATTATCCGAGCGATCTGTTGCCGCGCAGCGGAACCTTCACCGAGTACGGCGACCAAATCGCCCAATGTGTCGCCGCCTGTCACCGACACGGCATCGAAGTGCACGTTTGGAAGGTCAACTTCAACCTCTCGACGGCACCGGCGTCGTTCGTGCAACAGATGCGTTCCGCCGGTCGCACGCAGGTCAATTACCGCGGTGAAGACGTCGATTGGCTGTGCCCTTCCGATCCGCGGAATTTCGCGTTGGAACGCGATTCGATGCTCGAGGTCGCCCGCCGCTACGATGTCGACGGGCTGCATTTCGACTACATTCGCTACCCCGGATCGCAGTCGTGCTATTGCGACAATTGCCGTAAGCGGTTCGAGGCCCACCTCGGTCGCCGCGTGGAACACTGGCCCGACGACTGCCGGGCGGGCTCACTTTCGGCCGCCTATCAAGATTGGCGTTGTGCCCAGATCAATCGGTTGGTCGAGGCCGTGTCGCACGAGGCGAAGCGGATCCGGCCGGGCATCAAGATTTCGGCCGCGGTGTTCGGACGCTATCCCGATTGCCGCGCCTCGGTCGGGCAAGATTGGCCGGTGTGGATCGAAAACGGATGGCTCGATTTCGTCTGCCCGATGGACTACACCGAAGACGATGCCGAGTTCCGTGCCTTGGTCGCCGATCAACAAGAGCGGATCGGCAATCGCGTGCCGTTGTATCCCGGCATCGGCGCTTGGCGGTTGGGTTCCGCCGATCGCGTCGTCGGCCAGATCGCGATCGCCCGCGAGCTGAAAGCGCAAGGGTTCGTCATCTTCAATCTCGATCCCGATACGCCGCAACAGCTTTTCGGGGCGTTACGGCTGGGCCCGTGTCGCGAAGACGCCCGGCCGCCCCATCGCGACGAAAATTAGCCGCGACAACGGTCGTGTTGCCGTTGCCGCGGCGAGCCGGAGGCAGTAGGAGATTCCTCGAGACACGACCCCGCTCTTGGTCGTGCCCGCTTCCGGTCATCGGGTGATCGTTTCGGAAGGTCGCGTGGCGATTTGCTGCTTCGAAAGCGACGGCGATTGCGTCTTGCCGTTGAGGAAGTCGTCGATGGTCGCCGTCTGTTGCAACTTGGCAAAGGCGTCGGCCATCGCTTCGTGCAGCTTTTTCTGCCGGATCGAGTCGTAGAGGATGTCGCGAACCGACTCGAAATCGACGTCGACCGGGTCGGTGCGACCGAGGCAAAGCAGGATGACGTAGGTGCTCGGGCCGACCTGCACGATGCCCGACAGCTCGCCCGGCTTGAGCGAGAAGGCTTCCTCTTCCAGCTCGGGCTGACCTCCGTACCGGCGGATGGGGGCGACTTCGCCGCCGAGAGCCCGGTTGGCGGGATCGACCGAGTACTCTTCGGCCAATCGCGCGAAGTTGTCGAGGCTGGGGTCGGCTGCCGCCTTTTCCCACACCGTTTGCGCCCGACGCAGGTTGTCGAGCACGATCGCTCGACATCGCACCCGCGGACCATAGTTCGATTCGAACGCCTTCTTCAAATCGTCGCTGGTGATCGAGATGGTATCGCCGACGAGCTTCTTCAACGCCACCGTCGGCCAAACCACGTCGCGGCGATAGAGCGTTTCGGTCGTCCCCTGTTGCTCGGTCATCATTTGAATCCACCGCTTCACGTCGGGGCTTCCGTCGGGCAACAAGGGCAAATTCAGCCGTGCCATCTCGGCGATTTCGGCGTCGATGTCGGCCTCGGTGACCGTGATGTTCTTCGCACGGCAGGCCTGCTCGATCAGTCGCCGGCCGATCAGGTTTTCGAGCACTTCGCGGCCGTGCCGATCGATGCACATTTCGCCCAGGTCGTTGAGCATGATCTTCTTGCCGTTGACGATCGCGGCGACGCCGGGCATCTGGCTGCGCTTGACCGGATCGTTCAGCACGTTCACGATCTGCGCTTTCGATTGCAACTCGCGGAAGATTTCGTTGGCGACCTTTTCCATCTTCGAGTCGCGGACGATCTCTTCCAGCTCATCGTGAACGGCGTTGTAATCGACGCGCATCGGCGGAAGATGCGCTTCGCATTTCAGAATCACGTATTCGCCGTGCACGGGAATGATCGGCGAGATTTCGCCTTCCTTCAAGGCGAAAGCCGCTTCTTCGATTTCGGGCTGGCCGATGTGTTTGCGGATCGGTTGAATCAACCCCTTCAACGACGCGCTGGCCATGTCGTCGGAATATTCCTTGGCCAGGTTGCCGAACTGATCGGGATGAGCGACGGCTTCGGCGTGGACCTTTTCGGCCTTTTCCTTCGACTTGCAGACGATCATGCGGGCCTTGACGGCCGGTCCGTACCGCGAATCAAACAGCTTTCGGACTTCCTCTTCGCTGATCGCCATGCGGTCGCCCGCCAAACGACGCAGCGCCAAGGTCGGCCAGATGATGTCGGACTTGTACTGTTCGGGCGTGATGCCGCGTTCGTCTTTGAGCAGTTTCAGCCAGTGTTCGACGGGCAGGTTGAAGCGAGTCGCCATCCGCTCGACTTCGGCATCGACCTCGTCGACGGTGATCGTGATCCCTCGCCGTTGGCACTCGCCGAGGATCAAGTACTTGTTGACCACGCTTTCGAGCACTTGCTCGCCGTAACGAAGCAGGCATTCTTTGCGCAGCTCGTCGCGGGTGATCTGCTCGTTGTTGACGACGGCGACGACTTCGGGTCGCGCCGGTGCGGCGGGTGCCGCCGGGGCGCTCGCAGCAGGTTTCGGCGTCGTCGGTTTCGCAGCGGGTGATTCGTTCTTGGCGCCGAAGAAGGACAAGATGCCGGTCTCGGCCTGCGCCGTTTCGCTACCGATCCAGGCACGAACGGCAAAAGCCAGGCCGACGGCGGCCAAGAATCCTCCGATGATCAGGGTCGTTCGCCAGAGACGCCGAGGCGTCTTGCGGGAAGCGGCATCCTTGCCGGACATCACGGTTCCTCCTTCAACCGATAGCGATTAGCCAGATGGGTCGCCCGTCCCACGCATCCATAGCGAGCGACGGCGACGTCTCCCGGACCGCCGGCAGCCGATGAACTCCTTGTTCTGTCGATGACGGCCGAAGCCGCGGCGCACGGTAAAGCTGCCGTCAAAGCGGGTATGCGGAATATAGCCCCGATGAAAAGAAACGGTCAATAGCGATTTCCCCCGACCTGAGAGGGGCACCGCGGCACCGCGCACCGACAACCGCGGTCGCTCGTCCGATCGCCGGTCGATCA
>CAYVVR010000211.1:0-7100 GCA_964454655.1 uncultured Planctomycetaceae bacterium
ATGATGGACGGCTTCGCCGTTCGCGCCGAGGACGCGGGGAAGACGGTTCGCGTGGTGGGCGAAGTGGCTGCCGGCAGCAGGTTCTCGCGGGCGATCGGTCCGGGGGAAGCGGTTCGCATCATGACCGGAGCCCCGTGTCCGGACGGCGCCGATACCGTCGTCGAGAAAGAACGCATCGCCGATGATGAGGCATCCAGCATTACGTTGCCGAAAAACCTCGATCGCGGTACCCATATCGCCCCGGTCGGCAGCGAGTGCCGTCGCGGCCAAATCGTGCTTGCACCCGGGGGCCGGCTTACCCCTCTCGCGATCGCTTCTGCGGCTTCGTTCGGAAGGAAAACCGTAGAAGTGTTCCCACAGCCCCGAGTCTCTGTCATCACGACGGGCAGCGAACTCGTACCGTGGGATCGCGATCCAACCGGGCCGCAAATTCGCGACTCGAACGCGCCCATGTTGGCGGCCTTGATGCGACAATACGGGGTTCCGTTTGTGAAAATCGATCACGCGGCCGACACCACCGACGCGCTGGCGGCGGCCGTCGCGCGTCACAGCGACGCCGATATCCTCCTATTCACCGGGGGCGTATCGGTCGGCGACTACGACCTTGTTCCCGAAGTGCTGCAATCGCTCGGCGCCCGGGTTGTTTTCCACAAGGTTCGACAAAAGCCGGGAAAGCCGCTGTTGTTCGCCGTCGGCGACAAGAACGTCTTTTTCGGTTTGCCGGGTAATCCGTTGGCGGCACATTTCTGCTGTCACCGATACGTGCGTCCGGCGGTCATGCGGCTGCGGGGAGAACGCGGCCCGACCGACTTGGTCGGCAAGCTCACGGTGCCTGTTCTGCCGAAACCGGGACGCACACACTTCGTGCTTGCCGAAGCCCGTTGGAACGATTCGGAAAAGGAGTGGCGGTTGACACCCTCGCCCGGCATCAGCTCGGCCGACATCTTTTCAGCCACAGAGGCGAGTTGTTTCATCGAGATCCCGGCCGGACGTGAAAAACTTCCCCCGAATACGACCGTGCGATTTTCCTTTCTGTCGCACGCTTGGGAATCGTCACAACCTGGAAATCACGAAGAATCCGCGTAACGTCGGGCAACCGACCGCATCGAATCATTGGATCGGAAGAATGGACGACTCACCTACCGCATCGACTCGAAACTTTCAAGTTTTAACGCAAAACGCCAATATTTCTTGACGAAATTGTCACCAGGGGATATCGTGCGCGAGAGGCAAAATCAATGGACGTCATCCCGAAACACACGATCGGTCGATGTCGCCCTCGGCAGCCTGTCGCTTCCGGAATTCGTCGTCTCTCCGCGTCGCCGACGCACCGAAATCCTTTCCCCATTTCGACCATGACCGCTTACCCGGGGAATCTTCTGCGATTCGCGTATCGTGAAGGATGATTCATGTCTGCGCATCACACTCAGCTTAAGAACCTCGTCGAAATCGATAGTGCCACGGTCCGCATCGCGGGCGATTCGGGCGACGGCGTGCAACTGGTCGGCACCCAGTTTGCCGACATATCGTCGATGGACGGGAGTATCATTTGCGCGATGCCCGATTATCCGTCGGAGATCCGCGCACCGGCCGGTACCGTCGGCGGTGTGAGTTCCTATCAACTCAGCTTCGGCAGCGGCGACATCACGACCCCCGGCGACACACCTGGTCTGTTGGTGGCTTTCAATCCGGCCGCATTGCGGGTTCACCTCAAAGACCTCGAACCGGGCAGCATCGTCATTCTCGACGAAGACACCTTCGACGCCAAAGCGTTGGAAAAGGCCGGTTACCAATCCAATCCGCTCGAAGACGGCACGCTGGAGCCCTTCCGCGTCATTCCGATCCCGATGACGCGATTGAATGCCCAAGCGGTTCGCGATGTCGATCTTCCTGCCTCGCAAAAAGGCCGCAGCAAGAACTTCTTCGCCTTGGGCGTGTTGTTATGGCTGTTCGATCGGCCGATGCAACCGCTCCTCGAATGGATGATGCACAAGTTTGCCGGTAAGCGGGAAGTGATGGCGGCCAACGCCGCTGCACTGCGGGCCGGTTACAACTACGCCAATACGGCGGAACTGTTCCGCGTGTACTACCACGTCCACGAGGCACAGCTTCCTCCCGGCCGATATCGTCGCGTCACGGGGAACGAAGCCGCCGCCATCGGCCTTGTTGCCGCAGGCTGCCGCGCCGCCCGCACGATCATCTACGCCAGCTACCCGATTACCCCGGCCAGCGACATTCTTCATGAGCTTTCGAAGTACAAGGAATTCGAAGTACGTACGCTCCAGGTCGAGGACGAAATCGCGGCCTGCTGCGCCGCCATCGGTGCATCGTACGCGGGAGCGATCGGCGTCACCGGAACCAGTGGCCCGGGGTTGGCCTTGAAAATTGAAGCTCTCGGCTTGGCCGTCATCACTGAATTGCCGTTGGTGCTGATCGATGTGCAACGGGCCGGGCCGAGCACCGGTATGCCCACCAAGACGGAGCAATCGGACCTGTTCGTCGCAAGATTCGGCCGCCACGGCGACAGCCCGCTTCCGGTGTTGGCCGCCGCCACGCCGAGCGACTGTTTCCACATGGCATTCGAAGCCGTGCGAATCGCGACCAAGTACATGACGCCGGTGATTCTTCTCAGCGACAGCTTTCTGGCCAACGGAGCGGAACCGTTTCGCATCCCCGATCCCGAAAGCCTGCCCGATTTGCGATCGTGCAAGGAAATTCCGCTGGAAGACTTTCAGCCGTACAAGCGCGATCCGTCCACGCTTGCCCGACCTTGGGTACCGCCGGGCACCCCCGGCTTCGAACACCGAATCGGCGGATTGGAAAAGGAAGACCCGACGGGAAACGTCACCTACGACGGCCCCAACCACGCCAAAATGACCCGTCTTCGGCACGAGAAGATTGCGCGTATCGCCGAGGACATTCCTCAACTGGACGTCATGGGCGACGATCACGGGCCTTTGTTGGTCTTGAGTTGGGGAAGCACCTACGGAGCAGCAGCCGGTGCCGTCTCGGCATGTCGGCGAGATGGGCTACCGGTGTCGTTCGCTCATTTGCGTTACCTGAATCCGTTCCCGCGAAACCTGGAAGAGGTTCTCTCTCGCTTCGACCGGGTACTCATCCCCGAAAACAATGCCGGACAATTGCGTCTGTTGATCGAAGCTTTAAGCGACCGCCCCGTCGAAGGCTTGTCGGTCGTCGAAGGCCGTCCTTTCTTGATTCGCGAGATTCGCTCGAAAATCGAGGAGTTGATTTCCAGTGAACACGCCGTCCGAAGCCGTTGAACGCGGCACATCCCGCTGTAGCCTGTCTTTATCGCCTGCGGACTTCAAGAACGATCAGCTCGTTCGCTGGTGTCCGGGATGCGGCGATTATTCGATCCTGGCGCAAGTCCAGAAAGTCCTCCCGAAACTGGGGATTCCTCGCGAGAACTTCGTGTTCGTCTCCGGAATCGGCTGCTCGTCGCGATTTCCATACTATTTGAACACGTACGGCATCCACGGGATTCACGGACGCGCACCCGCGATCGCAACCGGCGTGAAATGCGCCAATCCCGATTTGTCGGTGTGGGTCGTCATGGGAGACGGCGACGGGTTTTCCATCGGCACGAACCACACCTTCCACGCCCTTCGCCGCAACATCGACATCAACATATTGCTGTTCAACAACCGCATTTACGGGTTGACGAAAGGCCAATACTCGCCGACCTCCGAATTTGGGAAACGAACGAAGTCGAGTCCATACGGAACGATCGAACAGCCGGTCAGTCCGGTCCGCGTCGCCATAGCTGCGGGCGCTACGTTCATTGCGAGATCGGTAGCGGCCGATCCTCGCCACTTGGAGTCGGTCCTCGAAGCCGCGGCTCGCCATCGCGGCACGTCGTTCGTAGAAATCTTGCAAAACTGCGTCGTTTTCAACGACGGTGCCTTCCGGCCTATTAGTGCACGTGACGTTCGTGACGATCACCGCATTCTGCTTGAAGACGGTAAGCCGATTCTCTTTGGAAAGGACCGCCGAAAAGGCATCGGTATTTGCAACATGCAACCGTGCATCATCGACTTGGATGCCGGCGGAAAACTCGAAGACATATTGATCCACGACATTCGCGCCGAGTCACCGGCTTTGCCCGCGATGCTCGCCGCTCTCGAGCCGCCGAACTTTCCAACCGCCCTTGGGGTATTCCGCGACATCGACAAGCCGACGTACAACGACTTGCTTTTCGAGCAAATCGCCGATGTTCGCAAGAAGAAAGGTCTCGGCGATCTGAATAGTCTGTTGAATTCCGGTAGTGTATGGGAGGTATGAACAAGGCCGCACGGACGCCATCGCCATCGAATGCCTAGTCCACCAGGAGACGTGCTGATGACGGACCCCACCCCGGCCGTGTACGAGCTTCCTCCAGCCGACAGACGCCCGGTCGATCAGGATCGTGTGGACGCGTTGCTCCGACAGCGCGAACGCACGCTGTTGCGAGATAACGCCGAATGGTTTTGCCGCCTGCGTTGGCTGGTCGTCGCCGTACTGCTGGTGGCCGGATTGGGAGCGTTGCTCACCGACAATTGGTCCGCCTTCGGGCTGTCGATCACGCCCGGTTGGACACTAAGCGCCGCCGTCGCTTTGTCGCTCGTCAATGTGGCGTATCTGGTATGGCTGCGTCGACTGGGCGAAAACATTTCTTGGCATCAAAGCAAGACACTAATCTGGATTCAGATTTCGGTCGACCTGGCCGTTTTGACATTCGTAATTCATCACCTGGGATGCCTTTCGACTTTCGCGCCGTTCATGTACTTGGGACATATCGTTTTGTCGTGCATTTTCTTTCGGCCTACGGAAAGCCTCATCGTTCTGCTGGCGTCGATTGCCCTGTACGTGGGACTCGTATTTCTGGAGGTCGCCGGCGTGATGCAACCGGCAAGCCTCTTCGTCGGAGCCGCTATTCCCGAGGCCCAAAACATCATCGTATGGCAAACAGTTTTTGCATGCTTCTTGTGGATCTCGATTTGGTACCTTGCTTCTCGGTTGTCCGATTCGCTCCACCGCCGTGATCGAGAGTTGGCGGCCGCCAACATTCGGCTCGAGGCAGGCAGCCGAGAACGAATGCGGCATATGCTGCAAACCACCCATCAGCTCAAAGCACCGTTCGCTGCGATCCACGCGAATACGCAACTTTTGCTCGAGGGCTACTGCGGCGTGCTGCCGGAACGGGCCGCTCGGATTACCGAAAAGATCGCCCAACGCTGCGCTTTCATGTCGCAACAAATCCAAAGCATGCTGCAATTGGCCAACCTTCGATCTGAAGCACAACTCCCGCCCGAACCCGTTCGGTTACGGATGGATCAATTGGTCGAAACGCTCATCCGTCGCATCGAGCCGACGGCGCAGCAACGAGGCATCACCTTCGAGACCGACTTGCGTCCCGTCGAAATCACGATGCCGAAAGACTACGTCACCATGATTGTCGACAACTTATTGACGAATGCAGTAAACTACTCACACGAAGGCGACAGCGTGCAGGTGTCGTTGCAGACCGCTTCCGACGACCGCATAGCGTTCATGGTGCGGGATCATGGCATCGGCATTCCTGCCGACAAGTTGCCGCACGTGTTCGACGATTACTACCGTACCGACGAGGCGGCAAAACACTGTCGATTGTCGACCGGGCTCGGGCTGGCCGTCGTGCGAGACGCCGCGCGGGCGTGCGGCATCGGCGTTCGAATCGAAAGCGCTCCCGGCTGGGGAACGCGAGTATGGCTCGACATTCCTATTGAATCGACGCAGGCACGATCGGCAACGGAACAGCCGAACGACGACGCAATCCGGCAAACGACTTGAACATAACAAGCCGAAAGATTATCGGCCGACTCGCGAGGAGAAACTGATGCCCCATATTCTCATCATCGACGACGACGAAGATTTCGCCGGTGCCGTGCAAACCGTGTTGGAAAGTGACGGCCACCGGGTGCACGTGGAACTCGATCTCGACTCGGGATATCGCCATCTCGCAGATCAAACCTTGCCCGATGTCGTCATCCTGGACGTCATGTTCCCCGAAAACCCCAGCGGCGGATTCGAGCTGGCCAGAAAGATCCGCAAAGCGTACCCCGACTTGCCGATCTTGATGTTGACTGCCGTGAATCAAGAGTTTCCTCTGGGGTTCAGCAACAAAGACATCGACCCCAAATGGTTGCCGGTGGCCGATTTCATTTCAAAACCGGTCGACTTCGACGTGTTGCGTACCAAAGTCAACGAATTGATCGACCAGAAGAAAGCGGGAACCGGTTGATTTGGGGCCGTCTCGCCCTCGTGAGAGATTTCACGTCGAGTCGGCAAGGTCGAGGATTCGATCAACGAGAGCCGTTACGTCGCTGCGAGGCCAGACGGGCACCGTAACATCCGGCTGATCGTCGGACACGACGGCCGCAATGTCGTCGTGTTCTAAGGCCAACGGCGTCGTTTGCCGTTCTGCACGCCAGACTTCGATTTTCTTTCCCGGACCATCGACAAACCCTTCCACCAACACCAATCGACAAGGGGCAAACAACGGCGCCAACAGGTTCAAAAACTCGTCACCGGTGCGAGGAATGTACACCCCCAACAGGTCGGACGTTACCACCGCGACCGGCGACGCCCCCGCCAAACGATGTCGGTGCGAGTCTTTTCCCGGCGTATCCAGCTCGTGAACGTGAGGACTGTGTTTGATCGATCCGACGCGAATCCCTCGACGGCGGAACTCTTCCAACAAGGCCGTAACCAACGTCGTCTTGCCGTGATTCTTGCGTCCCACGATATGGATCAGTTTCATCGGTCCTGTTCTCGCGATTGCCGGTTCCGCCGTTCTGCGGTCGAAAAGAAAATGATCTCCTGAAACGCCCGGATTGTCCGAGACTCTTTGCTCGGTTATCGTATCGTTGAAGCATCTTTGGATCCAGCACGCCCTCGTCGAATCGGGGCAATTTTCGGGCGGTTGTGAACAGTGGAGCGTCTCTCGTGGCGACACAGGCCGAAGAAAACTATCTGAAGGCGATGTACCGCCTCGCCGACGCCGATCAACCCTGGGTGGGAACAGGCGAGTTGGCAAATGCCCTCGCCTTGTCTCCGGGAAC
>CAYVVR010000212.1:0-4423 GCA_964454655.1 uncultured Planctomycetaceae bacterium
GTTCGGCCTTCCAGCGGGCGTAACCGCTATGTTCGAAGCAGATCCATTCGGACTTCGTCGTGTAGAAGCCCACGCGATAGTCCACCCGCATCGTCTTGGGGGCCTCCGGCGGTGCGTTTCGCTTGGTGTGCACGCTGTAGGTGACGTCGCGCACCTCGTACTCGGTGTCCGTCGCCTCGTCCGAGAGTACGCCGACGGTCGCGGCGTGGGCATCATGCGTTTCACGCTTCGGCGGCGGGAACGAGTAGCCGCACTGAGGGCATGCGGCGTAACCGGCGGCGATCACCGCGTTGCACGCGGGGCACTCTTTGGCCGGCGCCGGACCACCGTTGCCCTTGGTGCGATCGGAGATCCTCAAATCGTCGACCGGACCGTGCCGGAGGATGTTGCCCCCGAAATCGAGCACCAGGCAATCTTTCTTGCTCGGGTGCAGGCGAAAGCCGCGACCGAGCATCTGATAGTAGAGCCCCGGCGACAGGGTCGGCCGCAGAAGAACCACGCAATCGACGTTGGGGGCGTCGAACCCGGTGGTCAGCACGTTGACGTTGACCAGGTACTTGAGTAACGCGACATCGCCGCGTCGCACGAGCATGTCGTGTGGATGGGCCTTGAATCGCTGCAACAGTTCGCGACGCTCGGCTGCCGGTGTGTCGCCGGTCACCAGGCCGCACTCCAGGCCGTGGTTTTCTTCCAGCACGCGTCGGATGTGCTGGGCGTGCCGCACGCCCCCGGCGAAGATCAATACCGAGTTGCGATCGCCGGTGCATTCGACGATCTCCCGGCAGGCCGCCTCGACGAGTTCGTTCGTATCCATCAAAGCTTCGACTTCCCCGGCGACGAACTCGCCGCCGCGGACGTGCAACCGGTCGGTGTCCGCCTTCACCGCCCCCGCCTTGCCGACCAGCGGACAGAGATAGCCCTGCACGATCAGTTCCCGCACGCCGACCTCGTAACAGACGTGGTTGAGCACGCCCTCGGGCGTACAGATCGGTCCGCTGTCGAGCCGAAACGGCGTGGCCGTGAAACCGATCACCCGCACGTCGGGATTGACGACCTTGGCGTCCGCGAGGAAACGCCGGTACATGCCCTCGCCTTCGGTGGGGATGAGGTGCGCTTCGTCGACGAGGATCAGGTCGAACGGTCCCAGCTCGCACGCTCGGCGATAGACGCTCTGGATCCCGGCGACGATGACCGAGCCATCGGTGTCGCGCCGCTTGAGACCCGCCGAATAGATGCCGATCGGCAGCTGCGGGCACAACCGGCGAATCTTCTCCGCATTCTGCTCCAAAAGCTCCATCACATGGGCCAATACCAGGACCCGGCCGTTCCAGCGGCTCACCGCATCGGTGACCATCCGGGCAATGACAAACGTCTTACCGGCGGCGGTGGGCAGCACCACGGCCGGATTATCCTCCCTGCTGCGCAGGTGCGCGTACACCGCATCGACGGCCGCTTGCTGATAAGCGCGAAGAGCCGACACAGACCTCCCCCTCTCTTCAAAAACGCTTGTCGCCGATGATCGTAATACGTATACTTTCATCGGTGGAGTACGTATAACATGCTGGAGTACCGGCCATGAAAAAGCTCACCTTGAGTGCCGATCCGGAGGTGATTGCCCAGGCTCGCAAGCTGGCCGCGGAAAGCGGCACCAGCGTGTCCTCGATGTTCGAACGATTCGTTCGTCTGCTGGCGGCCGGCCGCAGAAGCGGCCGTCCTTTAGGCCCCATCGCCCGCAAGGCCAGCGGTATGATCCGGTTGCCCGAAGGGCGATCGGAGCGGGAGGTCCTTGAAGACGCCCTCCTGGAAAAGCACGGATTGCGATGATGCGTGTATTCGTCGATACGAACGTCCTGCTGGACGTCCTGGCGCAGCGTGAGCCGTTTTATCGCGATTCGGCCACCGTGTGGACCCTCGCCGAACACGGCAAGATCGAGGGGATGGTCTCCGCGTTGAGTTTCTCCAACGTGTACTACATCGTGCGTCGGCTGACGAATCGTCGTACGGCCCGACGGGCTTTGGTCCTCTTGCGAGACACGTTCGTGCCGGTGGCCTGCGACCAGCAGGTACTCTCGCAGGCGATCGATGCGGGGATGAAAGACTTCGAGGATGCCATTCAGTACTTCAGTGCCGTGCGGGCGGAGGCGACGGCTTTGGTTACGCGCAATCCGGGGCATTTTCCGCGATCCGATTTGGCGATCGTGACACCGGCCGAGTTCTTGGCGATGCACTCGTTCGATCGGTCGGAACCTTCCGGCGGGCCGAGTTGAGTTCGTCCCGGCCGCTTGCCGACAAGCGCGAAGAGCCATCGTCATCGATCGAGCCTTTCCTTCGGGCATGATTGATCCTGACGGAAACGGCATCGGTGATTTTTCCCGGCCTTTCCGGTTCCGCGACGGTTTGACGATGAAAGCTCCGGCACCGGGAGTCGCACCCGATGGCTTTCGGGGGATCAGCCCCGAAGCCCGCACTGCTGCTGCCGGAGAACAGGAACGCTAGGCGTTTTTCGCCAACGTCAGGTAGAGCTGGACGGCCAACTGCGGCAGATCGTCCAACCGCACGATGGCTACCCAGGGGTGGTGATTGGCCCGGTACAAGACCACCGGCACGTTGCCGCCTGCATCACGTACGGCCTGGTCCAATGCCTGGTACAACCGCAACGACTCGGCGCGCTTCACTTCGAAGTGCACTCGAGCGATGGCCGTGCGGATGTCGGGGGCGAACGGAGCCCCCTGATGCTGGCAGCCGCGGCGGGCCTCGACTCCGAACAGCCGGGCGATCTCCGCGGCCGCCTGACGTTCTCCCCGGGCTCCTTTACGGCGGGATCGCGCTCCCATGCCATCATGCTCCTTGCCGTTGGTCCGCTCACCACTCACGTTCTCGGTAGACGCTGTCGGCATCCGACTCTTCCGAGTAGTCGTCTTCGGGCGGCACAAGATCGTCCAGGTCCACTCCCACACCGGCTTCCTCGTCGACGATCACCGCACGCGTGCCGTAGCAGCGGCGGCAAGAACCGTGCCGCATCGGCCGTCCGCAATCGGCGCAGACTCGCATCGAAAGGGATCCTTTCTTCAAGGACGGCGCCAGGGCGGAGTGTCGGCGGCGGCCTGTTGCGGCCGGTCGTTTGCCATCGGACGCTTCTGGTATCCTGCGATTTCGCTGGTAAGCTCGTCGGTGTCGCTGCGCTTCTTGCAACGCACCTTCACCACCAGCGGCAGGTTGTGAAGTTCGACCGAATCGCGAGGCTGAAGCACGCCCACGGCCCGGCAGATGGCCGAAAGCTCGGCTCGGGCGATCTTCACGGCAAGCTCATTCGGATGCTCAAGATTGAGCCTTGCCCAAAGCTGCCGGTCGGCGTACGGGCCCTCGACGATCGTGAAGGTAAGTTCCAGGTACCGGCCCGTGCCCGCCTTGGTCGGTTTCATCTCCGATTGCGTAATCACCGCCAGGTACTTGCCGGCGGGAATCGGCTCGAAACCGACGGCCGGTTCCACTTGCGAAGCATCGAACCCGGAAAGGTCAGCCATCGTGTTGCTCCTTTCGAGAAGGGGAAGTTGCGATTGCACGAACGAACGCTTGCCAGGAAAGGGGCAGCGTGTCGCTGATGCCGTAACGGTTCTTGGCCACAAGCTGGCCCGTTTCGTGGAAGACGAGCCGGCGTTCGGCACCGTCCGGCCGAATCGCCGCCACGAAGTCGGACCATTCGATCAGCGTGTTGGCCAGTTCGGGGTGAATCTCCGGGGCACTCTTTTCCAGGGTGATCCCGTCGATGGTGGTCACTTCACGGCGTGTGGCATGGGCAAGCAACACGACCGCCACTCCGGCGTTGACCACCCGATCAAGCGTCGGGAGCAGGTACTGGTAGACGTAGTTCTTCAAGACCTGCCGCCCGTTGCCGTAGCCGCCGTGCGAACGGTTGAGCGTCTGTTTCATCCCCGCCGGCGATCCGTCCACGCCGGCCACGTGCTCTTCGACCCGACGCAAGAGCCAGTCGATCGAGTCGATCACCAGGGTTTGATAGTCGTGCCCGCCTGCCGCCAGCCCGTCGAGCCAGGGCTCGATCTCCTGCCAGCCGGCAAGGTACGGCGTGCGGTGGCACTTGACATGAGCAGCACCGTTTTCGCAGTCGATGATCAAGGGGCGGTCGGCCGAGGCGCCGAAGGTGGTTTTTCCTGCTCCCGGCGGCCCGTAGACAATGCCTTTGGGAGCCCGCGCGTACGTGTCGGTGATGATCGTGCCCGGTAACGGCATAAGAAAAGCCTCCAATTCGGTGCGTGGGATGAAAGACGTGACGGTCGTCTAGGCGTCGTCGAAAAGACGCACCTGTTCGTAGCCGGTCGAAGATTCACCGGCCTTCTGCTGGTAAACTTCGGCCGGTTCACAGAGGGTGGGAGCAAGATTCGATGTCATCTGCAGTTCCTGTTTG
>CAYVVR010000212.1:4433-7075 GCA_964454655.1 uncultured Planctomycetaceae bacterium
CGGCCTGCCGGCGGTAGACTTTGGCCGGTTCACAGAAGATGGACGTGAGGTTCATCTGCGGTTCCTGTTTGGCGTTTCGTGGGAAAAAGGCGATCCACGCTTCTCTATCGAGGTGAAGGGGATCGGCCGGACCGCCTATTGATTGACCTACCGATCCGGCGTGCGATTTGTCGGAATTCACGGCAGATATTCACGCAAACCCGCCCGCTCGAAGTGCTCGGCGATCTGTCGCAGCAGCCCGTAGAAGGCCCCTTGCGAGATTCCCAGCCGCCGGGCGATCCCCGATTTCGTTTCCCCGGCTTGGAGGCGCCGGCAGATGTCGCGCAGCGGTTGCGGAAGCCCGGCGGTGACGCGTCGCACGTCTTCCACCACATCCACCGTCTCCTCGGCGGAGCGCCGGTAGCAGCCGGTCCGCCTCCCCGGCTGGGTGTCGGGAAGTGTGTCTCCCAGTTCCGTGTAGTTCCCTTCGCCGTCTTGTACACGGCGATGGAGCGAACCGGCCTCGTGTTCGATCGACCGCATTTCGGCCCGGCGATGTTGAAGGATCGTGGCCAGGCAGTTTTCACAGACCACGACCACGAACGCCTCCCAGGTCCCGATCTCCGGGTCGAACTTCGCACGCCGCCGAAGCAGGTCGAGGGCGAACCGCTGAAACAGGTCCTCGTGATCGGCGGCGGTAAAACCGGCCCTCCCTACAAGCCGGCGGACTTTACTGTGGATGAAACGGACGGTGAATGCGTCGAACCGTTGCTTGTCGGCCATTGAAAACTTCCTCCTCAAGCCGCCCGAGGAGGGCGTGCAGGAAGCCGCCGGCCGACGGTAAAACACGAGCGGAAACGTGCGAAAATCGCCGGTCGGCGACTCCCACAACGCCTCCGCTCGTGCGGTCGGTTGGTTGTTCGGAATCGAAATTGTCCGGAGAAAAAACGGCTACAGTCGTTCGTGGATTTCCAGGCCCACCGGCAATCCGTCGTGGACCTTGATCAGATCGATCACACCCGTGCCGAGTTCCGCCAGCAGGCGGACCAGGGCCTGTTGTTCCCGTTTCAAGGCGAAATCGTCGCAACCCGGCCTGCCGCTACACGCCTGCCCGAGGCGGATCGTGCGGACGATCCTCGGCGATGGATCGAAGACCGGCTCTCCGTCGCGAACGTGAAGCCGGTGGATCGTCCCGTAGCCGAGCTGCCACATCCGCCGCAGCAGGCGGCGCATGTTCGGGGAAAGCGAACTCTGCTTCCAGGCTCGGATCAAGGAGGGGCTTCGGCGCCACCGCGGTAATCTGCTAAACTAATAATTTGTAATGGGTAGCACGAACTCGCCGGCGCTTTGTGAAGTGAGATGGATAACCCAACGCCGGGCTACCAGGACTTTCGAAAGACTATGATGCACAGGCACTTTTTACGACTCAGTAGTGGCGACCTCCCGTGCGACATGGCGCGCCGCCAGCGCAGTCAGCGAAAAGGGAGGTACCCATCGGGCTAGAAAAAGAAAAGCGCAACAATAAACGGTATTCACCGTTTCGATTAGCGGGACAACTTTGTCGCATTAGTCTGCAATCTGGTGTTTCTTAGCCGTAGGCAGATGGACAAGTCTCCCATCTCAGCCAACACGTAAACGCACGTCGCCATGAACCAGCAGGAGAGCGTGTGATGAAAGGGCGAGGAATCCGTATCTTTCTTGTCGACGGCACACCAACGGGCCTTCGCACAGCGGAGCTTGGGCTGTCTACAATCAAAGCGGTCTTGACTCCCCGAGGTTCGTTGCAGCAATTCGCGCAGCGGAATGAGTCACGCAAGACCGGAGTGTATTTCCTCGTCGGTGCAGATCCAGAGGCCCCCACGCGACTTAGGATCTACATCGGTGAAGGCGATGAGGTGCTGCAACGAATCCTCGCTCACGACAAGGATGAAGAGAAGGACTTTTGGGACCGTGCCGTGGTGTTTGTGAGCAAGGATCAGAACTTGACAAAAGCTCACGTACGATTTCTCGAAGCTCGATTGGTCGAGCTTGCTAAAGAAGCTCGCCGTTGCACGGTGGACAACCGCACTGCTCCGGTTGGTGGAACTCTTCCTGAAGCTGATGCTGCGGAAATGGAAGAGTTTGTGGAACAGGTGAAAATCCTACTTGCTATCCTCGGCGTGAATGCTTTCGAATCCCCTCCCGCTGTTGAGGCGCCCCACCACTCGGAAAGGCCTTTGACGTTGCATGCAAAGGGCGACGGCTACGAAGCCGTCTGCGTTCTTTGGGACGGTGAATTCGTCGTAAAGAAGGACTCAATCGCAAGGTCGGATGAAAAGCCCTCTATTCCCGCCGCTGCAAAAGAGCAACGGAAACAGTTGTTAGCCTCCGGCGTTTTGATACAAACTGAGGACGGGTTTCGTTTTGCCCAAGACTTTGCTTTCTCTTCCGCCAGCGCTGCGGCCCAAATTCTAGCGGGTACAAGCGTCAACGGACGAACGTTCTGGAAACTGCCGGATGGCCGATCACTTAAAGAATGGCAAGAAGCACAAATCGCCGCTGGGAGTTCTTCCGACAACGGCAACTGACAACTATATCACCGATGCGCCTGATCTGGTCGACCAAGTTAGCCGGCGGGAATCGACCCGCTGGGACAACGGCCACGCCCCTGCTTCCGCGCCGCC
>CAYVVR010000213.1:0-7032 GCA_964454655.1 uncultured Planctomycetaceae bacterium
ATTTTCGACCGCAACGTGCACAAGAGAAAGCGTGTCAAGAAGGGTATTCGTGAACGTATCCGCAACCTTTGCAGGTGATCTTTTTCGGAAGAGACATGACCTTGAACGACACGTCAGGCGGAGGTTCGATGTCGACAGAATCGACGATCTTCTCGAACTTCTTTTTCGCATCTTCTGCTCTCTTCTGGTCCGGATAGACCGTCTTCCCTTCAGGAGTGACCTGACCAATGATGAGTACCTCGATCTGCGTGTTCCCGCACTTCGGGCAGGTAACCCTGTTCGCAGGAAGGACACTCACAGAACCGGGCTCGCGGTTTTCCTCGTGGCTCGTCGCCTCGTAATACGTAGGGAACGTCTTGCCGCACTCCTTGCACGTCACAGTCTCGACAAACGACGCATCGACAAACGGATCCGAGTCGTCCGGAAACGCAATCTTCTCTCGGTGCTCCGCCTCGCATTCCGGACAAATCCAGTAGCCGTACAACATGTCCTCAAAGCTCTTCTTATACATAGGTACACCTCACATAGCTGTCGTTCAGGGCTCTACCCTCGACGATCTTGCAAGCCATCTCGGCAACGTGCCATTGCTTGCAAAAACTGACCTGGCCTTCCGGCTGCTCCTCTTCGATCGAGGAAAACCACAGAAAGATCTCTTAATTCGCTACGCAGCCGCCGGCCGACCCGTGACACGCGACGCGTCCACTATCTGCATTGACGGCACACACAACCGCGGACGATGTGTGCTCGACGTTGTGATCGTCGCTCACGTCGGAGCGCTGTCGATCGCACCCCCAGGTTGAAAATGCCTGGAATCGACGATGTCCCAAAAAACAGGGACGTTGCGCTGTCATCATAGGTTCGCGCTTGTTGCAACTTCGACAAATGCCCAATGCGTGCGCGAAGTGACCCAGTAGTTCTGGCTCTTGAATTCAGCGTTTGAGATTTGGCGATGCGAGCTTGGGAACGTGGGGCGTGCGAGGTCGCAAACGGCCCGCAAAAAGCGCAGCGAAACTTCTGTCACAAATCGAGAGGGTTCCACATAGAGTCGATCGAAGGCGAATCGCAACACAGCACGGTACGTGTCGTGAGACGCCATGCTTGTCGCGACGGCGAAAGAACAGACCGCCTGTTACGGCAAGCAACCGCAACACGTAAAGGCGGAAAGAAGACGATAACGTTTCACATTTTTGGTCCTTCCGTTTTTTGGAGTTCTTACCATGTTCAACACGGTTGTTTTTGGTGGTTTGGTTGTCGTGGCAATCGCGCAGGCCCTTGCCGGTGGGCCGATCACCCCGGTGACGACTCCGCCGGTACCGGTGACTCCCCTCGTAACGGCTGCGGAAGCGCCCCCTGCGGCAGCTGCTACCGCATCGTCTGCTACTGCATCTCCCGCGGCACCGGCGGCACCTTCCGCATCCGCGGCAGGCTCTGCCACTTCCGTCGAAAAAGTGCTTCACGACAAATGGCTCAAGGCCACTCCACAAGAGCGGGTCCGGATCGCCGAAGAAATCGGGGAGCTCGGCGCCCGCCGTTACGCCGACGCGAAAGGCTGGAAGCCTCTGCTTGACGGCACCAAAAAAGCCCTTTCGCAGGGCGTCGACCAGGTCTACGAAACGGCTGACGGGATGATCCGCGTGATCGAAGCGAAGGGCGGAACATCCGCACTCGGCAAAGGCTATGGATACCAACAGGGGTCGAGCGAATGGGCCGTCAAGGCAGCCGAGCGGGTGCTCAAAAGCTCGAAAGCGACGGCTGCCGAACGTCAAGCCGCTCAAAGGATCCTAAAGGCGGCATCTGAAGGCAAGCTGATCGTCGACGTGGTGCGAACCGAGCACGTCCTGGGGGTTCCCACAAGGGCGATCTGCGAACAGTCGACAGCGGTTACGGCCGAAGCCAGGTCCATGGCCAAGACCGTGTTGGAGGCAATCAAGCAAGAAGCCGGGGCCGGTCTGAAGAGCTCTTCCAAGGTCCTCAGCGAAGTCGACGACGTAGCTCGCGGGGCGGCACGCGGATTGCAAACGGAGTCGAAAGCGGCGTCGGAGGCGGCGGAACGTGTCGTCGCCCGCGGACTTGAATCGAGCATCGACGATGTCGGCGGTGCCGCAGCTGGAAAACTGTTGCCCAAGTTGGGCAAGGCAGCGGGGCCGGCGGCAGTGGCACTCGACGTTGGAATTCGAGCGTACGATGCCTCGAAGGTTGAAGAACAATACAAGCGAGGCGAAATCTCAAGCCGCGAGCGTGCGGAATTGCATGCGGCAAACGCTGGAGGCTTCGTAGGCGGGTGGGCCGGTGCCTATGCAGGCGGTCAGGCGGCGGCCGTGGTTGCCGCTCCTGTGGCTGCAGCAACGGGCCCGTTCGCCCCGTTGGTCGAAGGCGGTGCGGTTGTGGTAGGTGCATTGGTCGGTTACGTGACCGGCGATGCTGTCGGGCAAGCCGCCGGCAAGGCGGTGGTCGACCAATGCCGGTAAGCCGCCGCGAAAAACACGACGCGGGGCGAGCGTTCGTCAGTCGCTCGCCCTTCGTTTTCGTTACACGACTTCTCCCCTGCTCGGCCTCTTCTGGGGATCGTTGCGTGAAGTATTGATATGATGAACCGCTTCCGTTATGTTGATGATCCTGACGCTGTCGGGCCTCCGAATTGGACGCCCGCTTACCGAATGAGGGCAGGCACATGCGAACCATTATCTGCACGACGGGCACCTCTATTGCCAATCGCGTTCTTCGCGAGGGTGACCAGTCACGAGGCGAAGAACTCTTTCGGAAGGCGGTTCGTGACCGGCTAAAGAAAACGCGACAAGAAACCGATAACGATGAGGAATTTTTGATCAAGGCCTCGGCGGAAACGAATAGCCTGGCACGACTCAATGTTTCCAACGCCGACGAGATTTTTCTGCTGCATACCGATACCGACGAGGGGTATTGGTGCGCGTCGGAAGTTGCCTCGCTGCTCAAAGGGTCACGCTCCATCGAGTGTCGCTTGGAACGCATTAAGGGCTTGCAGGTCGGCGACGAACGTCAGTTTCGATGTGAAGGTTTACAAAACCTGTTCGACAAACTCGATTCGATTTGCTCTCAGTCGGCGGGCCGTGAGATTCTTCTAAATGTAACCGGTGGATTCAAGTCGGTCGTTCCGTACGTTACCCTGTTCGGACTGTTCAAACGACTGCCGGTCGTATACATCTTCGAGCGCAGTAACACCCTGTTGCACTTGCCGCCGGCGCCGTTGAACCTGGATTATGAGCGATTGGCCCGGGCGCGAGAAGCGATCGTAAAACTGGGCAATGGGGAACCGATGTCGCGGGAAGAGTTTTTTCGTTGTATCCCCGGTTTGCCCTACAACGAACGCGACTGGTATGAATCTTTGTTGGAGGATGTCGGCAACGATAAAGTGACGCTGTCGGCAATCGGCTACCTCGTTCACGGTTACGCGAAAGAGCAACACGCCCAGATTCGCTTGTCACCGGCTGCTCTCGATGCCTACACTTCGGCTGATCCATCCATTCGTCGCACGTTGACGCACTTACTGGATCGCCTTGGTGATCCCTTGTGGCGACGCGCGCATGAGCACTCGTTTCCACGCACCGAACTAAAAGTGTGCAAGCCGGGAAGCACGCCTCATCGCGTGGCATACCTTGTTCGCGACGAAGTAGTTTATGTGTGTGAATTATATTTGAAGCACGACGAGTACGAGCGAGAATTGCCGGGGCGGAAAATCGCCGATTACGATTTGCGTTGTTTCGATCCATGGCAACGTCCTCCGGATGAGCCCGAGCCGCCGGAATCGGAAGCCGAAGAGTTCGATCAAGCTTATGAACGCTTGGAGCGGCGATGCTACGAGTTGACCGATGACCTGCAGAAAGCCCAGAAGGATCGCGAGGAAGCCGAAGAACGTCTTTTGGCCTGTGACGAAGAGCGAGAGAAAGCGGAGGCCCGAGCGTCGCAGCTTGCTCAAGAGGTCTCCGAGCTACACGCCAAGGTGGTAACGTTGGAGAAAAGTTTGGGCGAGCAAGCATCGGAAGCGGCAGGCTTGCGAGAGGAATTGAGGAACGCCCAAGGGCAAATCGAGCAATTGGAAGCGGACCTCGCGACAGCTCGGCTCCCCTGGTGGAAAAAGCTTTTCACGCCTGCGTGTGTCACAAAATCGGCCGGTCGCACGTAGTGCCCATGGTATTCGAAATCAACATACGGCACGACGCGAGGGACAGCCATGCTGTTGATCAATTTCGGCCATCCTCTTACCGATGAGCAACGCCGCGGAATCGAAAATATCTGCGGCGAATCGCTGGAAGAAGAAATCGAGGCGTCTAGCCACTTCGATCATCAAGAATCGTTCGAGCGACAAACACGTGATCTTGTCGATCGAATCCCGGTATCGGGCGATCGTTGGCAACAAGAGGCGATCGTCGTCTGCCCACCTACACACCCCGTGATTGCTTGTGCCGTACTGGCCGAGCTACACGGGCGGATGGGCTACTTTCCGCCGATCGTACGTTTACGGCCGGTGGTCGACTCCTTTCCGGTTCGCTTCGAAGTGGCCGAAGTCCTGAATCTTCAGGCGATTCGGGAAAAAGCCCGAGCAACCAGATCGGCGTCTGAGGGAAAGTAGACGAAACAGGAGACAAGGATTGCCGTCATGCATTTGGTTCTGATCGAAACGTCGGGCAATCAGGCGTATATTTTTGCGACGAACAAGCTGCGGGAAAACGTCGGTGCATCGGAACTGACCTACCGAGTCGGAACTCAATGGACGCTCGAAGCCGTTGCCAAAGCAGGAGGTCCCAAGCTTTTATGGCAACCTGGTAGCAAGCTGCGCGAGGCCTTAAACGATCCAAAGCAAAACCCGCCCATTGAGAATTCCGAGCATAGTCGCGTCGAAGTCGTCGTGGCTGCGTCGGGGAAAGCACTGTTGCTTGTACGCGACCGAGAGACGGCCGAGGCCATCGTATCCGAAGTCACGACGCGAGCCCTTGAAGAAGCCCCCGGGTTGGACGTCCGCGGTGCCGTCAGCCGGGATTTCGACTGGGATGGCTGTTCCGTAGCCGAAGCCCTCAAGAACGTACACCAACGGTTTGAACTTCTTCGATCGAGGCTTCCGGGGCCGGAACGTCGGTTTCAATATCTGCCGGTGGCGGCCGAATGCGTGACAAGCGGCCTGCCGGCTGCGGCGTACGATGCCAAAGGAAATCCGCCGGGGCCTCGATCTGCCGTTTCGCTTGCCAAGCAATGTGCCGCCGCCGTTGGTTTGCAACGGCTACATGGACCAGCCCGCGACGGAGGCACACTCGAGCTTCCCTGGAACACGAACGACTTGGAGGAACTGGGGAGTGAATGGCTCGCCGTCGTACACGCGGACGGAAACGGGTTGGGTCAAGTGTTCTTGTCGCTCGACCGCGCCGTTCGGTGCGACGCCTCGCAAACGAGCGCATGGAACCGCGAATACGTAAACATCATGCGTTCGTTTTCGACGGCCCTGGATGCCTGCACCGAGGCGGCATTTCGGGATGCGCTCGCCGGCACGCACGCGATTTCAACGAAAGACCATCACCGACGAATCGTCCCGGTCGTTCCCTTGGTCGTCGGGGGCGATGATTTGACGGTCGTGTGTGACGGCAAACAGGCATTGCGGTTTGCCCAGACTTTTCTCAAGTCGTGCGAAGTTCATTCATCGCGTTGCCCGGAAATTGTCGACACATTGCAACGCGTGGGGCCGGGTTCGCAAGAAAGTCGCGCCACCTGTGTGACCGGCTGTGCAGGTATCGCGATCGTGAAACCACATTTCCCTTTCTATGCAGCGTACCAACTGGCGGAGCAACTTTTGGCGTCGGCCAAGAAAACGGCGAAAGACCCGAAGAATTTGCGTGCTCCGTGGTCGGCTCTCGATTTTCACATCTTATACGATGCGAGCGGACCGGACCTGGATCGTATCCGTCGGTCGTTGCTCGTCGACGGAGGAAAGACGAATTTGACGGCTCGTCCTTTCGTCGTTACCGACGGCGCCGGCGAACCGGGACGCCGCTGGCAAGATTTGGAAAGATGGGTAACTGCCATTCGAGAAAACACGTTGCCGCGAAGCATGCTGAATAATCTTCGCGAAGGCTTGTTCCAGGGGGCGAATACCGCCGATTATCGTCTTCGATTGGTTCGTCACCGGTATCAGCCCCAGGGCATCGATGCGCTACTCGGCGATTCGAACGAGCAAGGATCTCTATTTTACACCGAGGAAGACGGCCGACGTTGGACAGGTTTCCTGGATGCCTTAGAGGCATCTGAGTTTTGGGGGTGAGATGACGTCGGCGACCGAGGATGAACTTATGGGAAGCACATTGCTACAAGACACCTTTACTTTGCGGATCCACATGCTTTCCGATTGGCATGTCGGAACGGGGATGGGCCGTCCGGGAAGTGTCGACCGACTAGTGGCCCGCGATGAAGACGAGTGCCCGTTCATTCCGGCGAAAACAATACGCGGTGTTTGGCGCGACGCTTGTGAATGTGTCGCTCGCGGACTGGACGAAGGAAAGCCCGGGCCGTGGAGTCGTTTTGTCGATTTCCTCTTCGGTAGCCAACCCGGCCTCGGCTCTCACGACCCGACGGGGCGCCACGCCGATCCGGCAGCAAAACCGCTCGAATCTTCTGTCTTGATTCGTGCGGCGCGACTCCCCGTCAAACTTCGCAAGCTTGTCTGCAAAGACCCTCGCTTGCTCGATGCTCTGACCTTCGTCAAGCCCGGTGTATCGCTCGATCCACGCACGGGGCGAGCGAAAGATCAGTGCCTTCGATTTGAAGAAATGGCAAGAGCTTCGACCGTGCTGGAATCGAAGTGTCGATTGCGGCCGATCGCCGATGAACAGCTACGCAAGACAGCGGTGGCATTGTTGGCCGCCGGTGCCGCGATGGTGGAACGATTGGGTGGAAAACGTCGGAGGGGTGCGGGGCGTTGCCGCTTTGAGCTTGTGAACATTGATCGTGGTGAAGCGATTCAGTGGCTTCGAGAACATCAGACACCGCCTGCATGGGATGAGCGAAGTGCTC
>CAYVVR010000214.1:0-4763 GCA_964454655.1 uncultured Planctomycetaceae bacterium
GAAATCGACCGTTTGCCACGTGAGGTCCATCTTCCAACGCGATTCGCAAACGGCCGTCAAATTGGCCAGATCGGCGGGATGCCGGTTCCACGTGGCGGAAGGGGCGAATTTCATCTTGGCGATCAAGATCGGACGTCGTCCCTTGGCCAAGAACAACAGCGCCAAGCTGGTCGCAATGCGGGAATCTTGTTCGACCGTCCGCGACGGACCGACCCATCCTTCGCTCAACGAGGCGCCTCCGGCATCGCCGACACGCCCGGTTTTCAGCTTGAGCAATTGCGCCGAGCCCTCGCGGTACCAGTCGTGCTCGCCGATGAATCGCAAAGCGGAAAGCCGACCGACGCGTTCCAGTGCGTACAGGTAATAGAGCAACCACTCTTCGCCGACGCCGGGGTTGACCGACACCGAGTAGCGGCTTGCCAGCCATGCCAAGCCGCGACGTACGGCGTCGTCTTCGTCGGCGGCCGGGCGACAGCAATCGATGGAGTTTCCTTCGACACGGGCGGTGGGAGGTAAGACCATCTTGCGGGCGATGATCAGCGAAGCCAACCCGGCGCAGGTCATGCTGCCGGTTCCGGGATGCCCTGCCCGGTAGCCCCACGATCCGTCGGGATTTTGCATTCGCTCCCAGTAGCCGGCGGCAAGCCGCCACGTTTCGGGCGAAACCGGCACACCGGTACGTTCGGCTTCGTAGAGAGCCAAAAGGGCGAACTGGCTGTTGGAATTGTCGGGTACGAGCCCGGGATAAGACCATCCGCCGGCGTGAGGCGGTTCTTTGACCTGCGTTTTTTCGAACCAACGAACGTTGTCCAAGATGGCAGCGCGATCTCGCTCCGGCGAGGCGCGGCAGAAGACCATCGTTTGCAAGGCTACCGAGTAGGTCGCGTCGATTTCTTCGGCCGAATAGTTGCGCAGGTATCTCAGCGCCTTTTGGATCACGGGATCTTCCGGTGGAACACCGGCGTACAACAACGCGAGAGTGCACAAGGACGTCACGCCGCACGGCTGTCCCGCCATTTCGGCCCACGAACCGTCGGCGTTTTGCTTGCCCTTGATGAATTCGATGCCGTCTTGAATCGCTTGCTGAATGCGACGAGGTAATTCTTCGGCAGCCGGTTGGGCGAAGACCGGCCGGGCCGCCGCAGCGGCAAACATGATCGGCAAGACCAAGCCGGCGATCGTTCCGACGCGGCACGATGTCGGAGCCTCCTTTGCCTTTCCGTGCGGCATTGCGAGCCTATCTCCTGTACTCGCCAAGATTCTCGAGGACGATGGGGTCGGTTGCAAACGATCTAACCGGTGAAATCGACGTGAGCCGAGCGTGATGTCCTCATTGTACGGCAATTCCCATCGAACCGGCAGCCGAATGGCGTCCGAAGATAGGTGTTGAGGTTGTCGCCGGTCGGCACGATCCGCCGGTCCGACAGAAAAAACAGCCAAATCGGGCAAGATCGGCAAAATCGGTTTGGTTTGCGCAGATCATCCGAATTCCTTTGGAGCGGCGGTCGGTCGGCAAGGGGGGGCGAACTCCGTACAATGCAAGTGGCGTGCCCCATTCGGCCGACCGGGCAATAGAGCGTTTCTTCGCAGAGATTTTTGGAATCGACAGAGGTGCGAGTTTGAGCGGGAAACCACGCAACTTAGGCGACGTTCTCCAAGAGTTTGCGCAGCATCGCCGCTTGATGCAGGAGGAGTTGCAGAAGGTCATCGTGGGGCAGTCGGCGGTGATCGAACAATTGTTTGCGGCGATCTTTACGCGAGGGCACTGCCTGTTGGAAGGCGTGCCGGGGCTTGCCAAAACATTGATGGTGAGCACGCTCGCTCGCATCTTGGATATCGATTTCAAGCGTATCCAATTCACGCCCGACTTGATGCCTTCCGACATCACGGGCACGAATGTATTGGAAGAAGACGACCAGGGGAAACGGTATTTTCGTTTCGTCGAAGGGCCGATCTTCACGAACATTCTTTTGGCCGACGAGATCAACCGAACTCCGCCGAAGACGCAGGCGGCGCTGCTTCAGGCCATGCAAGAACGGGAAGTGACCGTCGGGCAGACGACTTACCCGTTGCCCGAGCCGTTCTTCACGATCGCCACGCAAAACCCGATCGAGCAGGAAGGAACCTATCCGCTGCCCGAAGCGCAGTTGGACCGTTTCATGTTCAACATCAAGATCGATTATCCGACGCGTGAAGAAGAGGAACAGATCCTTGCCCGCACGACCCGCAACGAACGCGTCGAGGTGCGCAAGATCCTCTCGGCGAAATCGATCCTGAACATTCAAAAGCTGGTCGGTTCAGTCGCGGTCAGTAAATACGTCGTGCAGTACGTGGCGGCGTTGGTGCGGGCGACACGTCCGAAAGATCCTTCTGCCCCCGAGTTGGTGCGGGAGTTGGTCGATTGGGGAGCCGGGCCGCGTGCCGGGCAGTTCTTGATCCAAGGTGGAAAGGCGCTGGCGGCGATGGATGGGCGATTCGCCGTGTCGATCGAAGATGTACAACGACTTGCCGTGCCGGTGTTGCGTCACCGCATTAGTGCGAATTTCCAGGCGCAGGCGGAGGGCATGACGACCGAGGATATCATCCGCCGTTTGGTCGAGGTGGTTCCACCGCCGGCTATTCCCAAGTACGACGAAAAAGAAACGCACGCCGGTTAGGCGTTAGGCATTGAAGCCGAGAAGTACACCGGCGCCCTATTTTGACTCGGCGGCCCATGAGCACGGTAGAACGTTATCTGAAGCCGGAAGTCGCCCGCCAGATCAAGCGGCTGGATCTTCGCGCGCAGTTTATCGTCAAAGGATTTCTGCACGGATTGCATGCCAGCCCTTTTCAAGGATTCTCGGTCGAGTTCAGCGAGCACCGCAAGTACACTCCCGGCGACGATCCGAAAGACATCGACTGGTTGGTGTACGCCAAGACGAACAAGTACTACGTCAAGAAGTTCGAAGCCGAAACGAACATCACCGGCTACCTGGCGATCGACAGTAGTCGATCGATGGGGTACACCTACCGGCAAGCATCGACGAAGTTCGAGTACGCCGTTTGCCTGGCCGCGGCCTTGTGCTACCTGATGATCCATCAGCAAGACCCGGTAGGCCTGTGGGTGTTCGATCAGAAGATTCGCAAGAGTTTACCGCCGAAATCACGGCGGAGTCACCTGGGGAGCGTGCTGTCGATTTTGGCCACGTTGCAGCCGGAAGGCGAAACCGACATTCCCGGCAGCCTGTCGCAGATGGCCGCCATCCTTCGCCGGGCAAGCTTGGTGATGGTGTTTTCCGATTTGCTGAACGAGCCCGAGGCGGTGATGCAGGGATTGTATCGGTTGCGTCATCGCGGCCACGACGTAATCGTGTTTCACATCCTGGATGAAGCGGAAGTGCGTTTTCCGTTTCGCGGGTTACTGGAACTTGAAGACCCGGAGACGTCGCGACGTGTTCAGGTCGACGGGGCTTCGATTCGGGCCGACTACCTGGAGGAGCTTTCGCGTTTTCGAGAAACGTACCGTCGAGAATGTTTTCGGGCGGGCATCGATTACGTTCCGCTCGACACGAGTATGCAGTTCGACAAGGCCTTGATGGAATTCTTGTTGCGTCGCCGTGCACGCGGATGACGCCGTGAAGATATTCACATGACGTTCGTAACGCCGTTATTCGCATGGATCGGACTCGGCCTGGCCGCCGTCCCGGTGGCGCTGCATTTGATGATGCGCCGCAAACCGCAACGGGTTCCGTTTCCTGCGCTGCTTCTCGTGCGATCTCGATTTCAGCAGAACCGTCGCCGCATGCGTTTGCGGCACTTGCTGTTGCTGGCGTTGCGAGCGATTCTGTTCCTCTTGCTGGGCCTTGTATTGGCTCAACCGACCGTTAAATGGTCGGCGCCGGGATCGGGTGAGGCCCCGGTGGCGGCGGCGCTGGTGTTCGATACGTCGCCTCGAATGTTATACCGTTTCGAAAACCGAACACGATTGGAATCGGCGCAAGAGCAGGGGGCGTGGCTATTGCGTCAACTGCCGCGCGATAGTGAGATCGCGGTATTCGACAGCGAAACGTCGCCGCGTGATTTTTCCGTCGATCGTGGTGCGGCAAAACACCGGATCGAGCATTTGGCGATTACGGCCGCGCCGTCGGCGTTGACCGATGTCGTTGCTCGTGCGGCCGATTTGCTGCGTTCGAGCGAATTGACGCGCCGCGAGATCTACGTCTTTACCGATCTTGCCCGAGGGGCCTGGCCTTCGCAGGCTGCCTCAAAGCTCAAGGAAACCATCGCCGATTTGGGCGACGTAGGAGTGTATTTGATCGACGTCGGCGTCGAAGAACCTATGAACGTGGGGCTGGCGGAGGCGAAACCGCAGCGCGAGGCGGTGGCGAGGGGAACGCCTATCCAAGTCGATGTCGACGTGACCGCTTCCGGGGCGGTGGGAACGCGCACGCTGGCGTTGTACATCAGCGGTACTCTCGATACGCGATTTCTCGAAAACGGCGACGGGGCTTCCGAACCTGCGAGCCAAGAGACGTCGGGCGATCGGCGCGTAATCGACGGGGTCGTATACGAGAAACGTGGGGAACAATCGGTTTTGCTCGAGAATGCCGACTCGGTCGGGGCGTCGTTCACCGTCGGCGGATTCGATCCCGGCGTGCACGTCGGGTTTGTCGAGATCGTCGAAGAGGATGCCCTTTCGTGCGACAATCGCCGCTGGTTTGCGTTCGAGGTTCGGCCGCCGGCTTCGGTGCTCATTGGTGCTCCCGATCCGCCCGAGCACTACG
>CAYVVR010000214.1:4773-7020 GCA_964454655.1 uncultured Planctomycetaceae bacterium
GCTTTTGGCCGACGAGACGCTGGAGAAGTACGATGCCGTCTTCTTGCTCGACCCGGGGCCGCTGAGCGATTCGTTGTGGGCTCGCATGGCGGAATACGTCGAAGGCGGCCGCGGGCTGGCGATCGCGCTGGGAAGACGTGCTTCCGCCGTCGAGGCGTTTCATAGTGAGGTGTCGCAACGGATCTTGCCGGGCAAGTTGCTTGTGCAAGCACGGGCGGGGGATGCAGGCTTCATGCTCGCGCCGCGTGATTATCAGCATCCGATATTGAAAAGTTTCCGCTCCGTCGCCGGAACCATTCCTTGGCAACAGTTCCCGGTATTTCGCTACTGGGTGTTGGACGAGATTCCGGAAGACGTTCGCACCGTGGCGGCTTACGACGACGGTCGACCGGCGATCTTGGAACGGCGATTGGGCAAGGGACGTGTCGTCGTATTCACGACCCCGCTTTCGGATCGCCCCGACGAGGCCCCGTGGAACTTGCTGCCCGTCGGTGAGGCGTGGCCGTTCTTCATATTGGCGAACGAAACGGCCGCGTATTTGGCAGGTGGGACGGGGCGTCGCGTGAATTATCGCGCCGGCGAAACGGTCGTCGTCGATTTGCCCGACCGTTTCGCGCACTTCGACAGTTACATCTTGCAAATACCGGCCAATCCGTTCCTAGACGACGCACCACCCGCTTCGCTCAAGCTGACGCCCGACCGCGAAAAACGACGGCTGGTCGTTACGGCGACGTCGCACCCGGGATGTTATCGGATCGAGGCGGGCGGAACGACCGGATTTCGAGATGCATTCGCCGTGGAACTGCCCGCGGAAGTCACCGACCTCGAACGGGTCGAAATCGAGAAGCTTGTCGCCGACTTGGGCGACAACGTTACGCGAACCACGGAAAATCGAGAAGAACTTATTCGCGAGGTGACGAAAGGTCGCGCAGGAACGAATTTGACCCCCTGGATCATTTTGATGATGACGCTGGTGTTTGCCGGAGAATGGTACTTGGCCAACCGTTTCTACCGGCAACCGAACGCCGCCAACGTTTGACGTGTTTTTATCGTCGGATCTTCTGATGCCGCAGCTCGTTTTCAACCCGATCGGCGACAGTTGGTTTTTGGCTTTGCTTGTCGCCTGCGCGCTGGGGGCGGTCGTTTGGTTCATCGCGCCGCAGGAGATCGAGCCGCGACGACGCCGATTGGTGCTTTATGCGTTGCGGTGGACGACGTTCATATTGTTGGTTGTGCTGCTGCTGAGGCCGACGTTGATCTACACGTCGTCCAGTAAGATATCGGCGTCGATCGCCGTCGTAGTCGACGCATCGAAGAGCATGTCGGTCTCCGACGAGCTGAACGGTGCGACGCGTTACGCGCGTGCGGCACACGTTCTGGCCGATGCCCAGGACGAATTGCAACGCCTGGCGGAAGACTTCGACGTGCAGGCGTATACGTTTTCCGAGAAAATCGAGCCCGTGCCGTTTGAAGGCGGTCGGATTCGACTGCCCGAATCGCCCGACGGCACGCAAACGGCGATCGGACGGGCGCTCGAAGACTTGAGTCGACAAGCGGCGGGGAAGCGGCTTCTGGCCGTCGTCTTGCTCAGTGACGGAGCCCAGCGGGCGATTTTTCCCAACGACGTGCCTCCCCAGACGGTCGCAACTCGAATGGGGAGCGTGGGGCAAACCATTTACCCGGTTCGCCTCGGCAAAACGCGTGCCGCCGAAGAGGCCCGCGACCTGGCCGTGGAAGACATCTTGGCCGACGATCGCGTATTCGTGAACAACTACCTCCACGTGACGACGCACGTGCGCGCAACCGGGTTCGCCAACCGCCAGGTGGTCGTTCGATTGCTTTTCGAGACCCAACCCGGAACGATGGAGCCGGTCGCCGAGCAGACGATCACCATCGACGAAGCCGAACAGCGGATTCCCGTTCGATTCCAGTACCAACCGACGACGCCGGGCGAGTGGAAAACGACTGTCGAAATCGCCCCCGATGCAAGTGAAACGGTATCGACGAACAACAGCCAAAGCACACTCGTGCGCGTCCTCGAGGGCGGCATTCACGTGTTGTATGTGGAAGGGACGCTGCGTCCCGAACAACGATTCGTGCGGGCGTCGCTGGATGCCTCGCCCGATATCGCCGTCGATTACGTGCGATTGGCCGCTCCCGGCGAGAAAGGCCGTCCCGCCGATTTCGCCGAGCAATTGGAGTCCTCCGACATCAACGTATTTTTGATCGGCGACGTCGATTCGACCT
>CAYVVR010000215.1:0-6999 GCA_964454655.1 uncultured Planctomycetaceae bacterium
GTCCGCATCGCCGTCCCCTTGTATCCTCGCTTGGGATACTCGCTGAACGCCGCCCACTTCCAAGGTCGATCGGGATCGTCCAACAGCGGCTTGAAGCTCTTGCCTTCGACTCCCTCGGGGACGGGCAACCCCGCCAAATCGGCCAACGTCGGATAGATATCGACGAATTCGACCAAAGCCGACGTGTGTTCGCCCGCAGCTTTCATGCCGGGTACCGAAACGATCAACGGGGCGCGAGTGGCCCCCTCGTAATTGTTATGCTTGCCGCCCCACCAATTGTGTTCCCCCATGTAGTAACCGTGATCGCCCCACAACACGATGATCGTATCGTCGCGCAAACCGAGGCGATCGAGTTCGGAAACCACCTTTCCGACCTGGGCGTCGATGTAGCTGATCGCCGCCAGATACCCGTGCAAACATTGCCGACCGAACTCGGGAGTCACATTCCTATCTTTGGGCGTGTTGCCGTACCAATAGAAATCGGCCCCGCTGGTGGCGGCAAAGTCGGGTGCGTTACGCGGCGGATAGCGATTGTCGGGCAAGACGATCGCATCGGGATCGTACAAGTCCCAATACTTTCTCGGCGAAACCCAAGGCACGTGCGGATTGTGAAACCCGACCGCCAAGAAAAACGGCTGTTTGTCGGCGGCCAACGTGCGTAGCCGCTCGACGGCTTCGCGGGCGATATCGCCGTCGGTCAAGTCGGCGTCCTCACAATCGACCGCTTCGAACGCCGGTCCGGCGTAGAAAGGATTCTCCGGCCCGCGGGTAGGAATCGGCTTGCCCGCCTTTTTCAAGGCCTCGCGTCGTGCCCGCACGGCAGCCATGCCCGCCGGTCCGTACCGCGGCTTGGGCGACTGCCACGAGGGAATGCTCCATGATGCCGGATCGTCGATGCCCACGTGATACACCTTGCCCAGGCTACACGTGAACCAACCGTGGTTCTTGAACAACTGGGGCAGCGTAACGATGTCGGGCATCGTGCTGCGCAACGGCGGACCGATCGTGTAGATTTGCGTCGTCGCCGGGTGCCTGCCCGACAACAGAGAAATTCGCGACGGCGAACACAACGCCTGCTGGCAATACGCACGCTCGAACACCAGACCGCCGGCCGCCAACCGATCGATGTTCGGCGATTTGACCAACGGGTCGCCGTAACAACCAAGCTGCGGTCGCAAATCATCGACCGCCAGGAACAGCACGTTCCAACGCTTCGATGGTCGCTCTGTGGCGTGCGAATCGACGGTGGTTGTTGCGACAAGCGCCGAGGCCGCCGCGATCGAAACGACGATCCACTTCCCCGACCGAATCAACCGAGCCATGCCGTGACCCTCCGCAATACGAGACGATTACCCCCCACAACGCCGTCCATGTGTTTCTCACGCACTCGCAAATCCAAACGAGGCCGGTCCAGGCTAATCGGCCTACAGGGGGAAATCAATCATCGGGCGAGAGGGTCGTCGGAAGACGACGGCCACGACCAGCACGCAACAGGCGTGTTGCCGAACCGACGGATTCATCCGTCCACCGGTCGATCAGAACTCGCTTCGGTGATGGGTGAGGTTTCTTGTTCGGCAGACACCTTCTCGGGGCCGGGAACCGAAGTTTCCGGCGTCTCGTCGGATGAGGCATCTTGAGGTACCTCATCCGACGGTGCGGCTTGCTCTTGTGGGGCCGCTTGGTAAATCATTCGACACGACGCACCGATTTCCTGGTCTGAAGCGTCGCTATCGCCTTTGGCGGTTGCCAAGGCCTGGCGGATTCGCATTTGATACAAGAAGAGGACGCCGTACTGAATCGTCCAGAACGCACCCAAGATGAACGCGATAAGCGCCGCATAGAAGGTCACATCGGCCTGCGGGACAAACCGCATCCACAGGTACAGCAGGCTGCCGCCCGACGCGTACGACACCACCGCCACCATCAACCGGCTGCGCATCGTTTCTCGAACGCGACGCATCGCGGCCGAGTTCAACGCCGCGGTCGACGACGAGTTGGCCAGTTCGCGCATCGCGGCAAGGTCGGCCTGGCGTTCGGGAGCCGTGCGAGGCCGCATCCGCATGGGGCGGCGTTCCCTTTCGACGGGCTTCTCTTCCCGCGGTGAGGTCGACGCCTCCTCCGCTGCCGGTTCGGAACCGCTCGACAGCGAGACGGCATCGGGCGTCGTTCCCCGCAACCGGGCCAACAGGTTCTTCATGTATTCCTCGACCGACTCGTCGCCGTCGTCTCCATCGGCCGACTCGCTCGACGGCGCAGACGGCGCCGCCGGTTGCGGTTCTTCTTTACGTTTGCCGAATCGACGCAGCACGGAAAGCACTTCCGGGGGAGCGTCTTTTTCGTCGTCTTCCGGCTCGGTCGCCGGTTGCGACAGATACGCCGCCGTCGTCAGTCCCGATGCCGGCGTCTGTTCAGCCGGTTCTTCGATGGCGTCTTCCGTCGAATCTTGCGATTCTTCCGCAGGACGCGCGAAGGCTTCTTCACGTTCACGGAGCGCCTCTTCCCGTCGCCGCAGCATCTCGCGTTGCTGATCCAACTCTTCTTGGAGTCGCCGAATCGTCGCTTCCCGCTGCTCCAAGTCGGCTTGCAACTCCGCCAAACGGTCGGCTCGATCCTCGATCGCCTTGGCCTGTTGGGCGACGGAGCGTTCGCGCAAGGCCAGCTCTTCCCGCTGTTCGGCCAAGGCGTTCGTGTGCCCGACCGCCTGCGCCCGCAAGCTCAATTCTTTTTCTTGTTGCGTGACGCGTTGTTCACGACGCTGAAGTTGTTCGCGCTGCGATTCGAGTTCGGCGCGTTCGTTCTCCAAGGCCTTTTCGTTTTCGGCCAGTCGGCTCTCGCGTTCCTTGATCGCCTCTTCCTGCTTGCCGATTTCTTCGAGCAACTGCTCGGCTTGCGTTTCGCGTTCGACGACGGCGAACAAGCGTTCTTCGAGACGGGCTTCGGCTTCGGCGAGCGTCTGTTCGCGGGCTTGGAACTCGGCCTCTTTTTCGGCGTTTTCATTTTGTGTATGTGCGTCGCGCGCCGCGGCTTCTTGCCACTTGCGGCGAAACGCTTCCAGTTCCTCGCGTTGCTCGCCGATCGTTTTTCGCTCGGCGGCCAACTGGGCCCGCTCGCGTTCGAGGCGTGCTGCGTCATTGTCGATCGCTTCGCGCCGACGCGCAAGCTCGCTTTCTTGCTCGACCAGTTCGGCTTCCCATTCTTTCAATTGGGTGCGAAGCTGCTCCAACTCGCGTCGCAGGGCGTCCGTTGCTGCGGCAGCGGCGCTGCGATCTTCCTCGGTATGCGACGACGCCGACTCTCTCAGCGTTTCGAGTTCGCGACGTAGCTGCGCGATTTCGGCTTGTGCCGCCGCGTGCTGTTCCTGCAACATTTCGTAATCACGGCGCAACGATTCCGTTGCCGCGTCGTCGGTCCCCGGTCGAGACGCACCGCCGTCGGCGGAGAACGTCGGACGAACCGCGCGGTCGTCGTGCGGCGCATGGGGAACACGTTTGGCCGTCGGATCGGTCTGCCGACCGGCTATCGCCGACCGGCCCGGCTGCGGTTCGCTCTCGCGCGGAGCCGTTCGCTTTTCGGCCCCCGGCGGATCGACCGCCACGGTCTCTCCCGCCCCCACGAATTCCAGCTCGACCGGCCCCAGCGTCAGGCGATCGCCCGAGGTCAGCACGGCGTCGCGAACGCTTCGACCGTTGAGGCGCGTATCGGGATGCCAGGCGCGCACCACGGCGTGGCGCGAGCCTCGCAACACCAGGCAATGCAGCGGCCGCACGCCCCGCGCCCGCAACCGCAACGTACAACTCGCTCCCGAACCGATCGTGATTCGGGGTGAGCGAACTCGCAGCAATTGCCCGTCGCGGCTGCTGCCGACGATTCGAAAAACCGTCTCGCCGGATCGAGTGAACACATCATGTTGGGAATCGAGGACCTGAGACATGGCAGTCGGATCCGATTACTGGGCTATGAGGGTGGGGCCGATTCGGCGGCGGGAACCGCGATGCGCGGCGGATGCTGCCCCACCACCGGGAGGGGCTTTACTTTCCGACAGGAATCAGTAACATTTGCCCGTCTTATCAAATCAGTCTTCTGTTGCATCGTTCGGGCCCGCCGCTCGACAGCCGAAATGGGAAGGCGACTTTTCCGCCGAGCGGTTTTCCCGAAATCCACAAATTTCCCGAGAACCGATCTCGGGCAGGCGTTGTCGGAATCGCGTCGCCGCACCGCAAAACCACCCTTACGGGGGAGACACATTGTCGCTATTGCAGAATGGGCGGCGCAACCGCGGCTTCCGATAGTCAATAGGGGTACCCAGGGGCATCTAGCATGCGTTTAAGGAATAGTCAAGCTGGGGGTGTTATCCCCTCCGCGTGACCAATAGATTCTCCGAAATCGACTGTATATATTTGCGGCTTTTGTCGATTATCGGATAGCACTCACCCGACGTCGGGGAGGTGCGAACCGGGCTGCCAAGACGGCAGTGCAACACCGAGTTCATGGAAGCAACTATTCATTGCGTAAGGACTTATGATTCACTTCCCGGGGCCGTTTCCGGTGTCGGAGACGGCTGCCGACAACGACACGAACCTCGCCGCGAACCTTTGCCGAAATAGTCAGCCTTTTTTTCGGAAAATAGGGAACCCCGCCCACCCATTCACGTACTATATTTTGGGTGCGGCGTTTCAACGTCGGGTAGGTTTGTGTCGAGTCGAACGCGGCAACCGGGAACGTCCTTCGAGAAGAGGTAGTTCGATTTCGGCCTCGCATGGGGCAAGACTCCGATAGCCGGCCTGGATCGGACACCGAGAGGTGGAGACCCATGAATCGGAAAGAAGCCATCCTGAAAATGCGGCAGGTCCTCATCAAAAGGCGCGATGCCCTGCGCAAAGCCCTTCAGGGAGACCTTAGCCAACTGAGCACCCTCCGAAGCGAGGCAAGCGGCGATGTCGTCGACTTCGCGCTCGACTCGGTCCAAGACGAAATCAGCTCGCAACTGGCCGAAGTCGAAAGTCGGGAACTCGACCGCATCGAAAACGCGCTCGAGAAAATGAACTCGGGCGAATACGGCGTGTGTGAAGGTTGCGGCTGCAACATCCCGTTGGCCCGACTTCAGGCGCTGCCCTACGCCACGTTGTGCGTGAAGTGCCAGTTGGAAGAAGAACAGTCGGACGGGTCGAGCGGAGGTCCGCCGCCGGCGTGGGGACGCGTCGTCGATTCGCCGATGGACCAAGATTTCTCGATCAACGACATCAACCTCGACGTCTCGTAACCCTTCTTCAGAGGGATTACCCAGAGCGCCGATGACGACCTGTCGGCAACATCGAACCGGTTTCGTGCCGGTCGGTACAGGAACGACCACCCAAGCGAGGGAGCGGGCGATCCACGGCCGCTCCTTTTGCGTTTCTTGAAGTGGGGGGTACAATCACCGGCTCCCCCAGGTGTGTGATCGCGATACGACTCAATTTCAAACGACTCGCGAGGCAATCGGATGGATTCCAGCGTTTCCAACGTCTCCCGCATCGGGCGGTTGAGCCTTGGTTTCGTCGCCCTGTTTGTCGCATTGGTGTCGGGGACGACATTCGCCCAACAGCAACCGATCGTCGCCATTCCGGCCGCCGCCGAACGGTTCGGCCCCGTCGACGAATCGGCCCGCGAGGCTCTTCGTCAAGAATTGGCCAAGCATGCCGCGGTCTTGGAATCGTATTCGCAGGCGATTCGCATCATCTCGAAGCTGATCCAGCCGGCGGTCGTCCATATCGAGGCCCGAGTTCCCGGCCGCCGTGCTTTGCAACAAGGCCCGCAAGCCCCGGTCGAAGAAGCCGGTGCCGGGGTCATCGTGGCCATCAACGACAAATATTACGTGTTGAGCAATCGTCATATCGTCAAGGGTGCCCTGCCGCCGCGGATCTCGATTCAACTGTACGACGGTCGGCAGATTCAGCCCGACGTGTTGTGGACCGACCCCGAGACCGATATCGCGGTCATGGCCGTTTCGGCCCCGCGGATTGCGGCCGCTGCGGTCGGCGACAGCGACAAGCTCGAGGTCGGCGACTTCGTTTTGGCCTTCGGCAGTCCCTTCGGGTTGCGTCACTCGGTGTCGCTCGGCATCATCAGCGGCAAGAGTCGTCGCGGACTCGACCTGGGCGATCCGGCCGTTCGCCTCCAAGATTTCTTGCAAACCGATGCCGCCATCAACCCCGGTAACAGCGGCGGGCCGTTGGTGAATCTCAAAGGCGAGGTGGTCGGCATCAACACGGCAATCGCCAGCGAGTCGGGCGGCAGCGAGGGCGTCGGTTTCGCCGTCCCGATCAACCTCGCGATGTTCGTCGCCCGCCAGTTGGTCGAAAAGGGCTACGTCGAACGCGCATTCTTGGGCGTGACGCTCGATTCGCATTACGACCTGGAAACCGCCCGCGAAGCCGGTTTGGACGAACTGATCGGCGCGAAGGTCCTCACGATCACGCCGGGATCGCCCGCAGAAAAAGGCGGCATCAAGCCCGGCGATATCGTTTTGCGGTACAACGACGTCCCCGTGCAGGACGACGCCCATCTCGTCCACCTAGTGACGATCACGCCGATCGGCAAGACGGTTCCCATCCTCGTGCTGCGCGACAAGCAACCGACGCTGCTGAAGATCACGCTCGAAGGTCGCCCCCAATCGGGCTGAGCGTGCCGCTTTCGGCTTCGATACGGTCCGATTCGCTGCGTCACCCGACCGCGTCGGCCACGGCGTGCAAACGTTCGAGAATCGCCGTGGCGACGGGCTTGGGATCCATGTCGTAGGCCACCTCGACGAGATTGTTCCGCCATCCGGGAATCGGTCGTCGGTCGAACACGACCGCTCCGGCGGTCAGCTCGCCGCTGGTCTCCACGTCGCCGGAAAGCTCTTTGTACGTGAACGCCTCGGGTAACAGGGCGGCCGTCAAGGCAACGGTGTCGTGCAGGTGGATGGCCTCTTGGCCCAACTGCTGTCGATAGGCCCGGAACTTGGCCGGCAATATCTTGTGC
>CAYVVR010000216.1:0-6991 GCA_964454655.1 uncultured Planctomycetaceae bacterium
CGCGAAGTGGTTGACTTTTTGCTTGTCGGCCCCCTTGATGCTCACGTGCTGTTGGTCGGGGCACGTGACTTCGAGTCCCTCGGGAATCGGTACCTGGAGCTCGTTCGCGAAACCGACCCGAAGTTGCAAGACGCCCTGTTGCACGGCGGCGAGGTAACCGACGCCGACGATTTCGAGTCGCTTCTCGTAGCCCTGCGTCACGCCCGTGACCATATTTTGGATGAGCGCCCGCGTGGTGCCGTGCATCGCCCGCGCGTGCCTCGAGTCGTCGACGCGATCGACTTGGATCTGCGACGCTTCGGCATCGTAGGTCACCGTGACCACGGGCAACGTTTCGAGTTCCAACTTGCCCTTGGGACCTTCCACGCGCACGTGACGGCCGTCGACCTCGACCTTGACGCCCTGAGGGACAACGACCGGTTTCTTGCCTGTCCGCGACATCTCTCGTCTCGCTTGCGTTCACTCGCTGATTCGGTATCCGACGCCGTCGATCACCACACCTCGCAAAGCACTTCGCCGCCGATGTTGCGTTGCCGCGCCTCGCGGTCGCTCAACACGCCCCGGCTGGTGCTCAGGATGCAGATCCCCAAGCCGTTCAGGACGGGCTTCAATTGCGTCGCCCGCGAATAGACTCGGCGTCCCGGCTTACTGATTCGCCGCAGGTGCCGAATCACCTGCTCGCCATTGGGCCCATATTTGAGGTGGATGCGCAGGAGCTTGGCGGGTTGGGCATCGACTTCTTCCCAATCCCAGATGTAGCCCTCACGTTTGAGCACCTCGGCCAGGCCTTTTTTGACCTTGGACGCGGGCATGTCCACGTAGGGGCGTTCCACGCGCACCGCGTTTCGAATACGGGTCAACATGTCGGCGATGGGGTCGGTCATCATGGTCGTATCTGTTCCCTCTACCAACTCGCCTTTCTGACACCGGGGATCAATCCCTGGTCCGCCAATTTCCGAAAGCAAATGCGGCAGATGCCGAACTTTCGGTACACCGCACGCGGTCGCCCGCAGATCCGGCACCGCCGTTCGCGACGCGTGGAAAATTTCGGCGGGCGCAACGCCTTGGCGATCTTCGACTTACTAGCCATGAACTGGTTCCTCGTCTTTCGCGACTCGAGGTCGGTCGTCTCTTTAGTTGTCTCGACGGAACGGCATCCCGAAGGCCTTCAGCAGCTCGCGGCCTTCTTCGTCCGTCTTCGCGGTCGTGTTGATGCAAATATTCATTCCCTGGGATCGCGAGTAGCGGTCGGGATCCAATTCCGGAAACACCAACTGCTCGCTCAATCCCAAGCTGAAGTTTCCCTTCCCGTCGAACGCCTTCGGGTTGACGCCGCGGAAGTCACGCACACGCGGAAGGGCGATCGAAATCAATCGATCCAAAAACTCGTACATGCGTGCCCCGCGGAGGGTCACCTTGCAGCCGACGGCCATACCCTCACGCAGCCGGAACCCGGCGATCGACTTGCGAGCCCGCGTCACCACCGGTTTCTGACCGGTGATCAACGACAGCGCCTCGACGGCTTCGTCCAGGTACTTTTTCTCTTTCAGGGCCTCGCCAACGCCCATGTTCACGACGATCTTTTCCAACCGCGGAACCGCGAGGCGGTTCTTGCGGCCGAGCTTTTCGGCCAGCGCCGGCAGGATTTCCTGTTCGTATCGTTCCAACAATCGAGGCTTCATGGTTCACACTTCCGAATGAGCTCGTAGCGATGCCTATTTCTTCTTGGCCGGAGCGATCTCGCCGATGTTGGCATCGCACTTCTTGCAAACCCGCACCTTGCTGCCGTCGTCCAGTCGCCGTGCGCCGACACGCGTTCGCTGCCCGCACGCCGGGCACACCAGCGCCACCTTCGACATGGCGATCGGCATCTCTTTCGACAACCGGCCTTGCGGGTTCTTCATCGAGCGGCGGACGTGTTTGATCGCGGTGTTCACACCTTCCACCACGATCCGCCCCTTGCTTCGCTCGACGCGAACGACGCGACCGCGTACCCCGCGATCTTCGCCGCTGAGGACTTCAACCGTATCATCAACCTTGATTCGCATCAGATCACCTCGCTTGCGAGGCTAACGATTTTCATGAAACGCCGATCCCGCAACTCACGGGCGACCGCTCCGAAGATACGCGTTCCGCGCGGCTCGCCGTTGTTGTCGACGATCACCGCCGCGTTGCTGTCGAAGCGGACGTAACTGCCGTCGGCACGCCGGACGGGCTTTTTCGTCCGAACGATGACCGCCCGCACGACCGTCCCCTTCTTCAAGTTGCTGCCCGGGATGGCGCTTTTGACACTGCACACAATGATATCGCCGAGCGTCGCGTAACGTTTCCGACTACCACCGAGGACCTTGATACACATCAGTTCTCGGGCGCCGGTGTTGTCGGCAACGTCAAGTCGCGTCTGCATCTGGATCATGACTGGCACCCACGTCGTTTTTGGATTCTATCCCGGCCTTGGCGAGTGCGGCCGTGTGTTCGTTTTGTTCCTCTCCGTCGTCGCCGTCCCGCTCAGCCGTCGGCGGCCCCTTCGGCGGCTTCCGCAACTTCGGCCGGGCCGGCTTCGTTCGCCCGCCGGACGACGCGGACCAACCGCCACCGCTTCGTCTTCGACAGCGGACGCGATTCGATGATCTCGACGGTGTCGCCTTCCTGCGATTCGTCGTTCTCGTCGTGCACGTAGCAGATCGTCCGCCGCCGGACGTATTTTCCGTACCGGCCGTGCTTCACCAGCCGTTCGACCTCCACCCGGCGTGTTTTGGACGTTTTCGCCCGCGTGACGATCCCAACTTCGACTCGTTTGGGCATGACTCGCACCTTGTGTTCTCGACCGGTCCGACGCCGGGTTCAACGCATCCCGGCCGTCGCCCTTTCGCTCGTTTACGCTGTCTGCTGTTGCTCGTTCGCCTCGGCGGCCCGCCGACGTTCCCCTTGGATCGTTTTGATTCTCGCAATGAGCCGACGCGCTTTCCGAATCTCGCTGGGTGCATCCATGCGTTCCGTCTGCGATTGAACTCGCAACCGGAACAGCGTTTCTTGGGTCTCACGCAGCGTCAATTCCAGCTGCTCGTCGCTCATTTCCCGAAGTTCTTTGGCTTTCATCGCGTTTTTCTCCGGCACTCCGACGTATCCGAACGGTGTCAAATACGTCTGCCGCAAGGCAGGCTACATCGGGTTACGTTTCACGAACCGCACCCGCACCGGCATCTTGTGCGCCAAGCGGGCGAAGCAGATCTTAGCCGCTTCTTCGGTCAGTCCGGCCACTTCGTACAGGATCGTTCCCGGCTTGACGACCGCCGCCCAGTAGTCGGGCTCACCTTTCCCCTTACCCATTCGCGTTTCGAGCGGAATCGAGGTGATGGGCTTATCGGGGAAGATGCGAATGTACAAGCGTCCTTCGCCGCGGACGTACTGTTGGGCCGCGATACGACCGGCTTCGATGGTGGCCGCGCTGATCCAGCCGCCCTGCACCGCCTGCAAGCCGTATTCGCCGAAGATCACGCGGTTCCCGCGCGTCGCCTTACCTTTTATACGACCTCTTTGGCTTTTTCGATGCTTTACCCGTTTGGGCATTAAGGCCATCGTCGTCGTCCTCGTTAAACATGCCTAGGTTGATCCAAACCTGAACACCGATCTGCCCTTGCGGGATCCGCGCTTCGGTGAAGCCGTAATCGATGTTCGCCCGCAACGTCGACAGCGGAATCGAACCGGCGATCTGTTTTTCCCGCCGGGACATTTCGGCACCGCCGAGACGCCCCGAAAGCTGGATCTTGATTCCCTTCGCACCGGCCTCCATGGTGCTCTCCATCGCCCGCTTCATCGTCCGGCGGAACCCGGCACGACGCGAAAGCTGTTCGGCGATGTCTTCGGCCACCAGTTGGGCGACCAACTCGGGCCGACTGATTTCCTCGATCTTGATGTTGATCCGCCGCCCGGTAAGCGCCTGCAATTCGTTCTGCAATTCTTCGACGCGTTCGCCCTTTCGCCCGATCAAAAGCCCGGGTCGCCCCGAGAACAAGATCACCCGGACTTCGTCGTGCGTCCGTTCGATCTCGATCTTGGCGATCATCGGGTACATCGGGCGTCCCGAACGATCCTTACGATTCTTGATGAATTCGCGGATCTTGTAGTCTTCCACGAGCAGGTCGGCAAAGTCGCGTTTCGACGCGTACCAGCGACTTTTCCAACCAATCATCGTGCCCGTTCGGAAGGCGATCGGATTGACTTTTTGACCCATGAGTTTCGATCTCTCTTTACACCACGGGGCCGCGGCGACCTCGACGGTCCGGTTCCTACTCCAGTTCCACGCTGATGTGCGACATCCGCTTCAAAATGATGTTGGCCATTCCCCGCGACCGAGGCCGAAGCCGCTTGAAACGGGGACCTTCATCGACCCGCACGTCGCGGATGTACAGGCCTTCGGGTTCCATTTCGCCGGCCTCCGCCGCGTTCGCCATCGCGCTGCGGATCACCTTCTCCAGCATCCGCGCGCCGCGTTGCGGCTGGAAGCGAAGAATCTCCAAGGCTTCGTCCGCGAATTTTCCTCGCACTAAGTTCGCGACCAGGCGAGCCTTCTGCGGACTGATTTTCGCAAATCGGTGGATTGCCTTGTAAGCCATGACTCGTATTCCCTCGACCAACGGAGCCGGAAAACCGAACGTTCCCGACCGGCCGTCTTATCGTTTCCCTTTACCGCCGTGCCCACGGAAGATTCGCGTGGGGGCGAACTCACCGAGCCGATGGCCGACCATTTCTTCGGTGACGAACACCTTCACGTGCGTCTTTCCGTTATGCACCAAAAAGGTGTGCCCGACGAATTCCGGCACGATCGTGCACGCGCGAGCCCACGTCTTGATCGGCTCTTTTCGCCCCGACTCGTTCAAGGCCTCGACCTTCATGTACAACTTCGGGTCGACGAACGGCCCTTTTTTCAGCGAGCGTCCCATGGCAATCTCTGTCGTGTGGGTTCTCTACCGTTTTCCCAAAACCTCTCGGCCCTGCCTTCGACCGATCACACCGGAAGCTGTCCGTACCGCTTGGACCGGCGCCGACGGATGATCGCCCGGTTCGAGGCCTTGCGTCGCTTCCGCGTGCGACCGCCCTTGGTCGGTTTGCCGGTCGGCGAGACCGGATGACGACCACCCTTCGTGCGACCTTCACCACCACCGTGCGGGTGATCGATCGGGTTCATCGCCGTCCCACGGACGTGCGGGCGACGCCCCATCCAACGCCGACGTCCGGCCTTTCCGAGCTTCACCGCGCCATGGTCCGAATTCCCGACCACCCCGATGGTCGCCCGGCACTTAGCCGGCACACGCCGGATTTCGCCGCTGGGCAGGTTGATCTGCGCCCAATCGGCATCGCGCGCCGCGAGCACCGCCCCCGTGCCGGCAGCACGGCACAGCGCCGCGCCCTTTCCGGGCTGCATCTCGATCGCGTGAATGTTCGTCCCGAGCGGAATTTCGCTCAGCGGAAGGCAATTTCCGACCGCCGGCGGAGCACCGCTGCCGCTGAGGACCGTGTCGCCGGCCGCCAGACCTTTCGGCGCCAAGATGTATCGCTTTTCGCCGTCGGCGTACTTCAACAACGCGATGTGTGCGCTGCGGTTCGGATCGTACTGAATCGAGTCGACCTTCGCCGGAATCCCGTCTTTGTTCCGCTTGAAGTCGATCAAGCGATACAGCTTACGGTGACCGCCACCGCGATGACGGCACGTGATGACGCCCTGGTTGTTCCGGCCGCCTTTACGCGGAAGCCGCACCAACAGCGACTTTTCGGGCTTCGCGCCGGGGGTCAATTCGGCAAAGTCGTTGACCGTCGCGTGTCGTCGTCCCGGCGAAGTCGGTTTCAAACGGCGAATACCCATGTCGTTTGCCTTTTTGCTTCACGTTGTCTCGCGGAAGGATTTCCTCGATCCGGCCGGCCGATTAGAAGAAGTCGATCCGATATTCGGGATCCAGCGTGACGATAGCCTTCTTCCAGGCCTTCGTGTACCCGAAGTTGTACCGCACGCGACGGGGCTTTCCCTTGCGGTTCTGCGTGTTGACACGAACCACTTTCACGTCGAACAGCTCTTCGACCGCCCGCCGGATATCGGCCTTGGTCGCCTTCGGGTTGACCGCGAACGTGTATTGATTCAACCGCTCGGCCTTGTGGTACCCTTTTTCGGTCACCAACGGCCGAAGAATCACCTGGTAAGGTTCCAGGTCGGTCAATTGAGGCTCGGGTGTAACGCGTCGCATGACGCCGCTCTCCTCAGGAATCTTCGCTAACTCGATTCAGGCCGCCGCCTTGGTGTTTTCTCCGCTACCGGCTTATCTCCCCGCTCACGCGGCCGGTTCCGCCGCTTTCACGCGTTCCCGCAGGGCGTCCATCGCGGCCTTTGTCATGATCACGCGCCGGGGACGCAAGATCGCATACGCGTTCAGGTCGCTGATGGGTAACACCTCGGCCTTCGCGATGTTTCGCACGCTCTTGTACACGTTTGCGTCGTAGTCGGCCGTCGCGACCAAAACGCCTTTACCTTCCAACCCCAACTTTTCGAACAGCTTTCCGACCACCCGCGTCTTGGGTGCTTCCATCGACAGGTCGTCGATCAACAGCACTTCCTCATCCGCGATGCGGGCCGCGATCGCCATCCGCGTCGCCAGCTTGAGGGCCTTGCGAGGCAACCGGTATCCCCAATCACGAGGCCGCTTCGGGTGCGCCCGACCGCCGCCGCGACGGACCGGGGTGCGCCTTGCCCCCATACGAGCATTACCGGTTCCCTTTTGCCGGTACAACTTCCGAGTCGAGCCGGCCACCTCGGAGCGCGACTTGTTTTTCGCCGTCCCCTGCCGACGATTCGCCAAATACATGACGACCGCATCGTGCAGAAGCTGCTTGCTGATTCGTTCGGCGAATTCGCTCGGGTCGACTTCGTACGCCCCGACTTGCTCACCTTGGCGATTGTAAACCGGCAGGCTAGCCATGTTGTTCACGCTTTCTTCCAATG
>CAYVVR010000217.1:0-6978 GCA_964454655.1 uncultured Planctomycetaceae bacterium
CGTCCGGCGGAACGTCTTCGTCGAAGTCGTCTTCGGGCAGCGACGGCACGTCGTCATCGTCGAAGTCGAACGATTCGGCTTCGTCTTCGTCGTCCCAGTCGTCTTCCCATTCTTCGATGTCTTCTTCGGCTTCGACGGGTGTCGGCACCTCGCGAGGCGTTTCCGGAAGACCGGTGGGGACCCGCTCGGCATTCGCCCAAAGGTCTTCCAACGCGTAAAAATCGCGCACTTCGGGGGCAAACAGATGGACGACGACGTCGCCGTAATCGAGCAGAATCCAACGAGATTCTTGATAGCCTTCGATGCCGAGTCGCCGATCGCCGACGTCTTGTTCGAGGGCGCGGTCGATTTCTTCGCTCATCGCGTGCATTTGACGCCGGCTCGTCCCCGTGGCGATCACGAAGTAATCGAACAGATCGGTCATCTTCCGCATATCGAGGATGACGATGTCGCGTCCTCGATTGTCGTACGCAACCCTCGCGGCGATCTTTGCGCGCTCGAGCGCCGACGGTAAGTTTTTCCCGCTTGCTTTGCCGGTCGCGTCGGGCATGTTTCCGGCCTGCTCGTCACTCACGATCGGTAACTCCCTCGTATGGCAACATTGGATTTAGGGAATATCGTATTTTACGTTCCAACCTGCCGAACCGGGAGGGGGGAATGCCCGAAGTTCCCAATTCCCTAAGGACTCAGGCATCCGTCGGGAAGGTGGATGGCCCCGCGTCGGCTTGCCTTCGCCGGGACGATCGTACAATTCACTTCTTTGGCGATTCGGCGGCGCGTGGATCGACCTGTTCGTCGGGGCCCTCGACGCGCGGACGCCGCGGCAACACACCTGTTGCTCAACCATCAAAAGGGAGGAAGCACATGAGCGAGTGGATCGAAGTCGGCAAGAAAGCCCCGGATTTCAGCCTGCCGGCCGACACCGGCGAGAAGATTCGGCTTCGCAACCTGCGAGGTAAGCCGGTCGTGCTGTATTTCTATCCGCGCGACAACACGCCGGGTTGCACCCGCGAGGCGTGCGCGTTTCGCGATCGGTCGAAGGAACTCGAAAAGCTCGGGGCGGTCGTGCTGGGCGTCAGCACCGACAGTGTCGAAAGCCACCAGAAGTTTCGCGACAAGTATCAGCTCAACTTCCCGCTTTTGGCCGATGTCGATCACAAGGTGGCCGAACGCTACGGCGCCTGGCGTGAGAAGGTCCGCTTCGGCAAGAAATCGATGGGAATCCAGCGATCGACGTTCATCATCGATGCCGAAGGCGTCGTCCGCAAAATGTGGAAAAGCGTCAAGGTCGACGGCCACGACGAGCAAGTACTCAAGGCGCTGCGCGAAATCCTCGACAACGAGTGACCACCCGAAGTACGCTGAATACACTTGGGTGAACGCGCCGCGACGAGACGGCGGCCGCGCTTTTGGTTCGGCCGTCGTCGCTTGATGCGCCGCGGTGTTTCCCTTGAAATTCAGCCGGCCGACGAGGTGTTTCATGCACGCGGGAAAAGGGATGCTCATGCGGCGAGCGTTGCTCGCGGCGCTGTTGGTCTCGGTGTTTGTGAGCGGTTGTAACCGTGCGAAACCGACCAAGCTGATGGTCTATTGCGGTGCCGGGCTGCGCCCGCCCGTCGCCGAGGCGGTCGATTTGTTCTCGCAGCAGGAAGGCATCGAGGTCGAGTGCGACTTCGCCGGCAGCGAAGTGCTCTTTTCCCGCGTCAAGCTGTCGCGGCAAGGCGACGTGTATATCCCCGGCGAGGCAAGCTACGTGGAACAGGCCGAAGAAGAAGGCTTGGTCGCCGATCGGGCCGATTTGTGCTATTTTGTGCCCGTGATCTTGGTGCCCAAGGGCAATCCGGGCAAGGTCGGCGGAATCGAAGATTTCACCCGCGACGAACTACGCATTGGCCTGGGCGATGCCGGAGCCTGCGCCGTGGGGCGCGTCGCCTCGAAGATTTTCGAAAAAAACGGGATCGACGAATCGACGCTCGACGTCGATTTTCGGTCGCTGACGGTGAACGAGCTGGCCAACAGCGTGCAGCTTGGTCATCTCGATGCGGCGATCGTGTGGGATGCGGTGGCGTCGCTGGTCGCCGACGATACCGAGATCGTGCGTATTCCGCCGGAAAAGAACGTCGTTTCGACCGTGCCGGTCGCCCTGCTGACCACCTCGCAGAATCCCGAGGCGGCTCGCCGCTTGTTCGATTTTCTGCGGTCGGCCGAGGCGCGGGCCGTGTTCGAAAAGCATCATTACACGGTCGAGTTGCCGCAGCCGTAAACGCCCTTGCCGCCGCGGAGAGCGGGCAACTTGCGTGCGCGGGAGCCTTGTGGCGAAATGGAATCTTGGGCGATTTTCTTCGTGTCGAACGCATAAGATACGCCCGAAAGACGCGGTCGGCCGATCGACGCGTCGTCTTCCTGCCTTCGTTTGTCGAAACGCATCATGCCGAACTTGCTGGGAAATACGACGCGGCCTCTGCGACCGGTAGCGGGGTGGTCGAGCCGCATTTTTGCCGGGACGGTCATCGGATTCGTCGCGGTCTTCGTGCTCGGCTGGGCGCTTTTGATTCAGGCCGATGTCGGCTACACGCAACCGGAATCGTTGCGGATCGTGTTTACCGCACCCGAGATTCGTGCGGCGGCTTGGCTTTCTGTGTGGACGAGCGTGTTGACGACGATCATCGGTCTGGTGTTCGCCGTGCCGATCGGATACGCCCTCAGCCGCTACCGATTGCCGCTGCATGCGGTGATCGATTCGATCGTCGATTTGCCTATTCTCATGCCGCCGCTGATCGTGGGATTGTCGCTGTTGGTCTTTTTTCAGACCGATTTGGGACGCACCCTCGAAGGCTGGGGCCTCAAGTTCGTGTTTCAGAAGCGGGGTATCGTGTTGTGCCAGTTCTTGGCTTCCGCTTCCTTCGGCATCCGGGCGATGAAGATTTGCTTCGATGGGATCGACCCTCGACTGGAACACGTGGCGATGACGCTCGGTAGCACGCGGACGCACGCGTTCTTTTCCGTCGCGTTGCCTTTGGCCTGGCGCGGTGTGATTGCGGCGGGAATTTTGATTTGGACCCGTGCGTTCGGGATCTTCGGTCCGCTGATGGTGTTCGTCGGCGCCGTTCGGATGCGAACGGAGGTGCTGCCGACGACGATCTACTTGGAGCAGTCGGTGGGCCGCATCGAAGTGGCCTTGGCGGTCGCTTTGGTGATGTTGGCTTTGGCCGCGGTCGGTTTGATCGTCGTCCGGGTTATCGGCATGCGGAGCGAAACGGCATGAACGGCTGGAAAATATCGGGCACCTGGACGACAAGACGACGGTGAGGCCGGAGGACGACGGGACGCCATGCTCGAAATCGACAAACTCGCCCTCTCGGTCGGTTCGTTCGCCCTGCAAGACGTGTCGCTTGCCGTCGACGACGGCGAATACTTCGTTTTGCTCGGCCCCAGCGGATCGGGGAAGACGTTGTTTCTCGAATCGTTGTGCGGTCTCGCCCGCATTGACTCAGGACGTATCGTTCTCGACGGTATCGACATCACCAAGTTGGAACCGCGTCATCGCCGCATCGGCTACGTTCCGCAAGATTATGCCCTGTTCCCGCATCGTACCGTGCGGCGAAATGTCGCGTTCGGGCGGCGCCGTTCGGTCGATCGCAAGGGCGAGGTCGACGTCGATCAATTGCTGGAGAGGACCGGAATCGCCCATTTGGCCGATCGCAAACCGGCCCGGCTTTCGGGCGGTGAGAAGCAACGGGTGGCGTTGGCCCGGGCGCTGGCCATTACACCGCGCTTGCTGCTGCTCGACGAGCCGGTGAGCGCTCTCGATGAACTCACACGCGAAGAGATTTTGCCGTACATGAAAACATTGCACCGGCAGATCGGTGCGATGACGATTCACGTGTGTCACAACTTTTCCGAAATGATGGCCGTCGCCGATCGCGTCGGCTTGATCTTCGGCGGAAAACTGCTTCAAGTGGGGACGCCGCGGGAAATCTTGGAACGGCCGCGAACGGTTGCGGCGGCGCGGTTCGTCGGCATGAAAAATATCTTCGGCGGGCAAGCGACGACCTACGACCGCTACGTGCGGCTGGAAACCGAAAGCGGAGAGGAATTTTGGGCCGAGTTGCCCGACCGCCCCTTATTGGATCACCGGCGGCATTTCGGAGTTCGCGCCGAGCACGTGCATCTCGTGCCGGGCGGCGCGGGCGAATGTGTCTCGAACGAAATCGGCGTCACGCGATTGCCGGCGGTCGTGCGGTCGGCGATCGACCAGGGAAGCTACGTGAGCGTGGCGACGACGGTCGGAAGTTTGACGATCCATGCCGACGTGTCGCGTTCGGAATTCTTGCGTATGAACCTGCAACCCGGCGATACGGTGACGGTCGTCGTCGAAGCGGCGAACGTGTGCCTACTGGATTCCGACGCGTGAGGCGACCGATCGGCCGAGATCGCTTGCGCCCGGTGCCGCTGGAAGGAAAACGCTTGTCTATCGTCGGAAGTCACCGACAATTCCCGCGTAGGGCGTGCGCCGGTGGGCACGAGGGGAGGGACGCAGCCGGCATCGCGTGTTTCTTGCACGTCCCCGATGATGTTCGCACGAAAGGAATTTCCGATGGAAAGCCCGTCGCAATCGACCGAGCCGCTGTCGGCCAAGAAATGCGTTCCCTGCGAGGGCGGCGTACCGCGATTGTCGCCCGACGAGGCGCAGACGCAACTCGCCCGGCTGCAAGGTTGGCAACTCGATGCCGATGCCACTCGCATTCGCAAGCAGTGGGTCGTCGAGGATTTCGCTGCGGCGATGGAGTTTCTCAATCTCGTGGCGGCCGTCGCCGAAGAGGAAGGACATCACCCCGATTTCCACCTCGAACGGTATCGGTACGTGACGATCGAGTTGTGGACGCACGCGATCGGCGGGTTGTCGTTGAACGATTTCATCGTGGCCGCGAAGATCGATCAATTACCGGTGCGATTGCAAGAGAAATGAGATTCCCGCTTGTGGGATCATCGCCGGGACGCGAAAATCGGGAGCACTTCATTTCTTCATCGACGATTTTTTGACGCCCGTCCAAAGGAGCCACCTATGACCGCCGACGCCGGATTCGAAGGCGTATTCCAACCCGAAACGTTGATCGAATATCAGGCCGATTCGATCGTCAGCCGGACACTCGTCAAGCTTCCGACCGGTTCGTTGACGCTGTTTGCCGTCGATGCCGGTCAGGAGATCAGCGAGCACACGGCTCCCTATGAAGCGATGATTCAGGTGCTCGACGGCGAGGCCGCGGTGGCCGTCGGCGGAACGTGGTACGACGTGCCGGCGGGCAAATGCATCGCGCTGCCCGCCGGTGTGCCGCACGCGTTGAAAGCCAAGACCCGGTTCAAAATGCTGCTGGTGATGATCAAGGCCCAAGCGTGATCGGCCTGGGATCACCCGACGCTCGCACCGTGTAAACGGAAGACGCCGTCAGACCGTCCAAGGCGGCGCCTTTTCGGGATCGATGTCCAGTTCGCGAATCGCCGTAGTCAGCTTTTCGGCCGGGTAGTGTCCGCCTTTGGCCAGTTCGTACAACGCGGCCAACGCGATGTGTTCGGCGTCGACCTCGAAGAAACGGCGGAGCCGTCGCCGGTCTTCGCTGCGACCGAAACCGTCGGTGCCCAGCACGCTGTAGTTGGCGGGCATCCACTTCGCCAGCGTCAACGGAACGGACGTAACGTAGTCGCTCGCGGCGACCACGGTGTGCGCGTCGTCGGCCAGCGTGCTGCGGACGTAGGGCGTCGCGGCCGGTCGGTCGGGGTGCAGGCGATTGTCGCGTTCGGTCTTGCGGGCGTCTTCGATCAAGCATTTCCAACTGGTCACGCTATAGACGCGACTCGACACGGCGAACTTTTCGTCGAGCAGCTCGGCCGCACGTTGGACCTCGCGCAGAATCGCGCCGCTGCCCATCAGATCGACCACGGGGCGATCGTCGCCGAGGTTCTTTTCTTCCAAGGGATACATGCCGCGGCAGATGCCCTCGGTGGCGCCCATCGGCAAGATCGGATGGACGTAGTTTTCGTTCATCAACGTGATGTAGTAGAAAATGTCTTCTTCGTCGAAGTACATTCGCCGCAACCCGTCAAGAACGATGACCGAAACCTCGTAGGCGTAGCACGGATCGTAGGCTTGCAACGTCGGATAGGCCAACGCGAACAGGTGACTATTGCCGTCCTGATGCTGTAGGCCTTCGCCCGCCAACGTGGTGCGTCCAGCGGTTCCGCCGAGCAAGAAGCCGCGGCATCGCATGTCTCCGGCGGCCCAAATCAAGTCGCCTACCCGCTGGAGACCGAACATCGAGTAGTAGATGAAAAACGGAATCATGTTGATGCCGTGCGTCGAATGCGCCGTTCCGGCGGCAATGAAAGACGCCATCGAGCCGGCCTCGGTGATTCCCTCTTCCAAGATTTGGCCGTTGGTGGCCTCGCGGTAGTACAAGATCGTGTCGGAGTCGACCGGTTCGTAAAGCTGGCCGACGTGCGAGTAGATTCCGAACTGGCGGAAGAGCGCTTCCATCCCGAACGTGCGGGCTTCGTCCGGTACGATCGGCACGACGTATCGGCCCAAGTTTTTGTCTCGCATCAGGCGTGCCAACAGGCGCACGAAGGCCATCGTGGTCGAAACGGGACGACCGTCGCTGCCGCCGAAGAATTCGGCGAAATCTTCCCACTTCGGCGGTTTGAGTTTCATCGTGGGCGACCGACGGCTGGGGACGGGACCACCGAGTTTCTTGCGGCGTTCTTTGACGTAGCGGACTTCGGGGCTGTCGTCCGGCGGCCGGTAGAACGGTGCCTCGGCGACGCGATCTTCCGGAATGGGGATGTCGAATCGACGTCGGAATTCCCGCAGCTCTTCCTCGTTGAGCTTCTTTTGTTGGTGCGTGATGTTGCGCCCTTCGCCGGCCTCGCCCAGCCCGTAGCCTTTGATCGTCTTGGCCAAGATGACGGTCGGCGAGCCCTTGG
>CAYVVR010000218.1:0-6093 GCA_964454655.1 uncultured Planctomycetaceae bacterium
GAATGTTGACGATGAAGAAGAACCACGCGCAAGTCCCCAGGAACTTGTCTTTGCGCAATTCGTGGCTGAGCAGGTACATCGTCATCACGGGACCGGCGGCGTTTCCGACGGCCGTTCCAAAGCCTGCCAACAGGCCGATCGACACCGTAAACGCCCAGTGGTGCGGTACGTCGTTCCAACCGTAGTACCGCCGGGCCATCTCGAGCGCAAACAAGAACAACAGTAGTGCCCCGAGGATCGGGCGTAGCTGGTTGCCTTCGACGATGTGCAACACGCCGATGCCCAGGCTCATGCCGACGACGACCGTCGGAAACAAACGCACCAGTCGTTTCCAGCTGGTGAACTTGCCGTAGAAGCGCACGGCGAACACGTCGCCCACCAGCAGCACCGGCAGCATCGCGCCGACGGAAAGTTCGGCGTTGTGCCGGAAGCCCTGGGCCATCAAGGCAACGGCCAGAATGGAAGCCCCCGGCAGGCCTGTTTTCGCGAACCCCATCAACAGGGCCGCCAGGCCGCCGAAGACGATCAACGAGATATCGACAGGCACAGCGGGCTCCGCAGGAGGGAAACGTCAGCTTTTCTTCGCCATCGCTTCGGCGAGAATCTTGGCCGTGCTTTCACGCATGATTCGCGGATCGACCGGCTTTCCTTCCTGGAGCAGCGCCCGCACTTGCTTGCCCGAGATGAACACGGGCTTTTCGTCGGGGTGGTTTTCCATCAGGTCCACGCGACCGAGCGATTCGTAGTACGCCGCGAAGCCCACGCACAAGGGCTTGATTTTCAAGTCGCCCTTGAGCTGGTTGAAGATTTCGTGTGCGTCGAAGTCGCCCCAAATCGCCGTGCCGTCGTGATAGGGGGCGTCGGCGTGCTTGCGGCCGATGATGATGTCGGTGAAGCCGAAGTTCTGGCGATAGATCGCGTGCATGACGGCTTCCGCCGGACCGGCGTAGAACATCTTGATGTCGAGACCGAGCAGAATGACGCGGTCGGGCACCGACTCGCCGCGCGGCCCCCACAACTCGGGATCACTGTCGCCGTCGCCCAAGGCCCGCTGTTGGATCAACGCCTCGTAGGTTCGCATGCGCACGTCGGCGGGGACGTCGTCGCCTTTGGTCTCGCCGATCAACGGATTCAGGCACGCCCCGGCGTTGTGTCCCGCCCGAAGCAGCGTTTCCAGGCCGTACACCAACGCGTACTCGTGCGCCCGATGCAGCGGGTTGCGGGTTTGGAACGCCACGACGCGGTCCCAGCCCTTTTCGGCCAGCAAGGCCCGCACTTCCCGCGGTGTGAGGACGTACTGCCCGAACTTCGGGTTCTTCGGTTGCGGCAGGGCCATGATCTCGCCGCCGATCAAGTAGGTCTTGTCGGCGTCTTGCTTGAGAACCATGTCGCCGCCGGGATGATCCGTCCGCTCGGTGCGGTAGACCTTGGTCAGGTATTTCTTTTTGTCCCACGGGAACACGTCGGTCAGTTCCAGCGTGGCGACGATTTCGTTCTTCGAGTCGACCAACGCGACTTTTTGGCCGGGCGAAAGCGTCTTGGCCAGTTCTTCGGTCACGGGGAAGGCGATCGGAATCGTCCAGGCGTACAACTTGCCGTCGACCTCGATGACCTGTTCTTCGAGCACCCGATCGTAGGTTTCGCGATCCATCGGCCCGGTCAACGGGCTCAACGCCCCGTCGCCGAATCGATAGACGCTCGACAGATCGGCATCGGAGACGGGAACGCGGGGAAGGTTCGCCGCTTCGGCGAGAAAGTCGTCACGCGCTTCGGCGGGAACCGTGCGGTCGACGAGTTGTTGCAAACCACCGTGCGGAGGAATCAAATCGGCCATCGTTGAAGAAACTCTCTTTCGCGTAAATCGAAACGTAGTCGGGTCGACTCGTGATACCGAAACATTGCCGGACCGAATCAAGGACGCGGCAGTGTTTACCAAGACGGTAATTTTACTGTTCAATCGCGTGAAGGCAAAAAAGGACGCCTTGGACGATCGAATCGGTTCCCGCGGCGTCGTACCACGACGGCCGTCGAAGGCGCTTTCCTTCAGCGGCCGGAAGCTGGAACCGTACTAGGCCAAGGCGGCTGGACGAATCCGTTCCTTTTGAACCGCGCACCGGCCAACCGCCGAGGGCGTTCGTGGCGGCGCGGCAACGGACGAATTACTCGGCGGCTTCCGACGCTTCGGCAGGCTGATCGACGACTTCTTGGCCGTTCACCTGCACGCCGGTGATCTTCACTTTCGTGTAGAGTTGCCGGTGACCTTTTCGGCGGTGGTAGTTCTTGCGTCGCCGAAACTTTTCGACGTAGATCTTTTCGCCGAACACCGGACCGAGGACCTCGGCGGTCACCACGGCACCGTCGAGCGTCGGCCGACCGAGCTGGAGACCCTCCGAGGTGCGCAACGCGAGGACCGAGTCGAAAGTGATTTGTTCGCCCTTGGGGGTCTCGCGATAGTCCACTTCCAGTTCCTGCCCGGCCTCGACACGGTATTGTCGTGTGCCGTCCTTGATGATTGCGTACATGGTGTTCACCCGATCTCGAAATCGTGCTGGTATTTCGATGTGCTATGGCGCGTTGGTTTCATCCGATCGGCGGTCCGAGCCCGCCCGTTGCGTCGAAACGCTTCACGTCGTCGACGGTTGAAGGAAACAGACCCCTAAGTAAACCAGATCATTTCGCGTTCTGCAAGGGTCGGCGACACGAGGCTTTCGGGCGGGGGGCCGGCACGCTGTCGAGGGAACACCTAATGACCCACTCGATTAGGGGGACAAACGGACTTGCGGCTAAATGTTGGGAAAATGACTCGAGATTTGGTATCCTTTGGGGCGTACGGCGCGTCATGGTAGATGAGACGAACAAGGCTCGACCGGGGCGGGGCGATTCCGGCGCGGCCTTCGGCGAATTCGTCGGACGACCGAGGAACCGTTTTTTGCTCGGTGCCGTAAGGGCACTTTGGATGATGTGTCGGGAGAGTCGCTTGAACGGCCCGGCACGAACGAACGATTTTGCTCGAACGCACGCAACAACTTTTCGAGTACGGCAATGCTCTTCTTGAGGGACGGCGTCGAGCAACTGTGTTGGGGCAGGAGGAAATCCCAATCGTGTCGATAGGACACTCTGGAGTCGCGGGAGTTTTCGGTGAAAACTTCCGGGTAAAAGGGCTCTCATCCCGAGCAGCAACCGTTGAAATCGATCGGGATGAGGGATGTAACATCCCTCTGTTCTTGTTGTTACGACAATCTTTAAGGATTTTCGCACTTCGGCTTGCAAAAAATGCCGATACGAGGTACGCTGTTGGGAAACAGTTTCAACAGTCAAAAATGACGCAAAACGGTCGGGCTTGCGACGCGTCACACGTGCGGTGAGTCGCTACCCGTCGCCGATCGAGTGAGGAGGAGGGCTGCCATGCCTGGTGCCAAAACCACAAAAACCAAATACCGCGTGCCTGCCTTGAGGGAGCTCTGCGAGCAGCTCGTACGGTTCGCGCCGCGGGAAAAGAAGATCGAGCAGCTCGAACGGGCGGAGGCCTTGATCGGCGCCCTGCGACCGGACCGCGAATATACCTATTCGTACATCTGCAAGCAGGTCACGCGGTTCAAGCCCGATTCGTATAGCGATTTGCGGATCTCCGGCGAAGACGCCCGACACGACCTGCGGCTGATGGTCGACGAGCTTTCCGATGCGGCTGATCTGCGCGTCGAAGAGGTCGATCAGAAGGTTTACACCGTCGAAGAGTTGGCGGAGCGCTTCCAGGTTTCGACGAAGACGATCTCGCGTTGGCGCGAGCTGGGGCTTGTCGGCCGGCGGCTCGTGTTCAAAGGTCGTAAGCGGGTGGGGTTCACCGCCCAAGCCGTCCAGCGATTCGCCGAGGAGAACGCCAGCCGGGTCGAACGGGGGGCCAGCTTCAGTCAGCTTAGCGAGCAGGAACGCGACGAAATCATCGAGGTGGCACGCCGCATGGCGAAAGCCGGAGGGTGCCCTCCCGAAATCACGCGGCGCTTGGCACAGCGGACCGGCCGGAGCGTCGAGACGATCCGGTACACGCTGCGGCAGTTCGACGAACGCAATCCGGAAGACGCCATCTTCCCGGATACGGGTGGTGTATTGACCGACGAGATCAAGCAACGCATTTACCAGCAGTACAAGCACGGCGAATCGCCGGAAGTGCTTGCGAAGCGGTTCTGCCGTACGCGGTCGAGTATTCACCGGATCATCAATGAAGTGCGGGCGAAGCGGATCATGGAGCTGCCGCTCGATTACATTCCGAATGAGACCTTCGAGAAAGTCACGCCCGCCCAAGAGCAGGAAATCTTGGGGCCGATGCCCAAGTCGCCTACCGCGCCTCGCAAGCCGCGGCTTCCCAGCGGTTTGCCGCCTTATTTGGCGAGCTTGTACGAGGTGCCCTTATTGACCAAGGAACAAGAGGTCCACTTGTTCCGCAAGATGAACTACCTGAAATACAAAGCCTCGAAGCTGCGCGAGCAACTCGATCCCAAGCGGCCGAAACGCCGCTTGATGGACCGGATCGAGCAACTCTACGAGCAGGCAGTCGCCGTGAAAAACGAGATCGTTTCGGCCAATCTGCGATTGGTGGTGTCGATCGCCAAGCGGCACGTCGGCCCGATGGAAAGCTTCTTCGAGCTGGTCAGCGACGGCAACATGTCGCTGATACGGGCGGTGGAAAAATTCGACTACGCCCGCGGCAACAAGTTCAGCACCTACGCCAGTTGGGCGATCATGAAGAATTTCGCCCGCACGATTCCCGATGCGCACCGCTACCGCGAGCGATTCCGAACGGTCGATTCGGAGCTGTTCGCCGGTGCGGAGGACGAACGGACCGATCAGCTCGAAATCGAGACGGCGCACGCCCGACGGCAGGCCCAAATCCGCAAGATTTTGGGGCATCTCGACGAGCGGGAACAGAAGATCATCGTTCGTCGTTTCGGGTTGGATCGGGAGCAAGAGCCGTTGACACTCAAGGAGGTCGGTGCGGAGCTCGGTGTGACCAAGGAACGGATCCGGCAAATCGAGGCCCGGGCGCTCAATAAGCTGCGCAAGTTGCTTCAGGAAGAAAAAATAGAGGCTTTGGAGCTTGATTGAGGCTGAAAGGGGCGTGATCCGGGTTGCCGGAGTCGCGGAATCTCCGCACAATAAGAATCTGCCGATTGCCGCCGGGATGGTCTCCGCGGAATCGGCGGTTTCATCGGAAGAGAAGATATTTCGTGCTGTCGACGGAGGGCGGAGCCGCTTGCGTATTCTGTAGGCCGCGAGGCGGTGTTCTATCGGGCCGCTTCGATTCAACCACTGGCGGCGGGGCTTCCCAAGCGTGGTGAAATTGGTACTATGTTGGGAATCGTCGCCGGGCGGGCGAATCGTCTAGGCTCGGCTTGCATCGTTTCGCGGTTCCGTTATATTAAGTGGTTCGCGTCCTCTCGGAGGCGGTCAGGCTAGCGTAGCTCAATTGGCAGAGCGGCTGACTTGTAATCAGCAGGTTGTGGGTTCGAGTCCCACCGTTAGCTCGTCGAGCCGAGGAGTAAGACGCGATCGAAACGGCTGCGAGGCCGAATTTCGTCGGGGGGTTTCCCGAGCGGTCAAAGGGGCCAGACTGTAAATCTGGTGGCTCAGCCTTCGCAGGTTCGAATCCTGCACCCCCCACTTGCCAATTTGGGAACCAAACCTGTCGACCCGACGCGGGTTGGAGGTGAGGTCGACCGGGGCCTCCCGGTCGCGAAAAGCGATTGCGGGTGTAGCTCAACGGTAGAGCAGTAGCCTTCCAAGCTATTGACGAGGGTTCGACTCCCTTCACCCGCTCTCGTGGCGGCCGCGGCAGTCCGGCGGGGTCCGAGGAGCCGAGGCGGCCCGCCGCCGACGCGTTGATCAGGCCTGATTAGGTCGCTGCTGTAGCTCAGCCGGTAGAGCGCGTCCTTGGTAAGGACGAGGTCATGGGTTCAAGTCCCATCAGCAGCTTTGGCGGACCGCCGGTGCGCAAGCGTCCAGGGAGTGTGGCGTCGGCGAGGTATACGGTCCTTGAAACGAAAGGTCACAGGAGAAAATGGCGAAGGAAGTCTTTCAACGAACCAAGCCGCACGTGAA
>CAYVVR010000218.1:6103-6968 GCA_964454655.1 uncultured Planctomycetaceae bacterium
TGGTAAGGACGAGGTCATGGGTTCGAGTCCCATCAGCAGCTTTTGGGAACGCTGGTTCGGTCTGCCGCCAACCAACGACTAGGCTGATTTCCTTTTACCCGCATCATCCATTCGTAGGGAGAATCCAGCAGAATGGCCAAAGACACATTTGTTCGGACGAAACCCCACGTGAACGTGGGGACGATCGGTCACATCGACCACGGTAAGACGACCCTCACCGGTGCCATCTTGGCCGTGCAGTCGAAGAAGGGGTTGGCGAACTTCAAGTCGTATGCGGATATCGCCAAGGGTGGTACCGTCCGCGACTCCAGCAAGACCGTGACGATTCACGTCGCCCACGTCGAATACGAAACGGAAAATCGCCACTACGCACACATCGACTGCCCCGGCCACGCCGACTTCATCAAGAACATGATCACCGGTGCGGCCCAGATGGACGGTGCGATCCTGGTCGTTTCGGCGGCCGACGGCGTCATGCCGCAGACCCGCGAGCACGTGTTGCTGGCGCGTCAGGTGAACGTGCCCGCCTTGGTCGTGTTCATGAACAAGGTCGACCTCGTCGACGATCCGGAATTGCTCGACCTGGTCGAGATGGAATTGCGTGAACTGCTCGACCGCTACGAGTTCCCCGGCGACGAAGTGCCCGTCATTCGCGGGAACGCCCTCGGTGCGTACCAGAATCCGGAAGATCCCGAAGCGATCAAGTGCATCGAGGAGCTGCTGGATGCGGTCGACAGCTACATTCCCGAGCCGGAACGTGCCGTCGATCAGCCCTTCTTGATGGCCGTCGAAGACGTGTTCTCGATCGAAGGTCGTGGTACCGTGGCGACCGGGCGTATCGAACGCGGTGTCGTGAAGGTCGGCG
>CAYVVR010000219.1:0-5233 GCA_964454655.1 uncultured Planctomycetaceae bacterium
AATCGTTGTCGATCGTTTTCGGCAGGTGCACGACCTTGATCCGCTTGGAACCTTCGGGCAAGCGATCTTGAAACAGTTTGAATTTCGACGCGGTCGTAAGCGTGTCGTCACCGCCGATCGATACCAACGCGTCGACCCCCAGCGACGACAGGGCATCGTAGACCGTCTTCAGCGGCTTGGTCTTTTCGGGATCGTCGAGATCTTCCGGCGTCTTGGTTGCTTTGCCGGGGTTCGCTCGGGCCGTTCCGATGATGATTCCCGGCGACGTCCGCACGAGTTCCAAGTCGGCATAATGCAGCTTCAGATAAGCGGTTCCCTCTTCCAACGGTGTGCCGTCGAATGCCATCAGGTGTGTGTATCCATGTTTGATACCCAGCACTTCGACGCCGTTTCGGGAAAACGCCGTCGCGGCACTGGCAATCACCGCATTCGCCGACGGCGCCGGACCGCCGGAAAACAAAATTGCGACTCGACGGATGTCGGATTCAACCTTGGCCGGACTGGAAAGCGGATTGCTCATGGTCGTGCGTCTCGCTCTGTAAATAAGGCTCAAAGTGTCGTTACGCTCTTGTTCTCCCTAAAGCGGAAAGGCCCCGCGATTCCGAACCTCGGACTGGATCGCGAGGCGTCGCCTGTTCGGAATCGGTCCCTTCGTACCGGCGTCTCCCTCTCGGGTGTCGCCCTGCGGGAAATGCAGAACCTTTGATTTTAGCAAACGCTCGGCCGTCACGGTAGCGGCGACGCGACGGCGCTGCTCACGTCTTGGCGAAGCCCGGAACCGCCTCCCATCGAGCGAGCCAACTCAACCCGATCGCCAGAGGGGCATCATCACGGCATCAGCTGCCGGACCACGTTCGTTCGACGAACGTCGTGTCGCCGCGTGCCTCGGTAAACAGCGGGTGCGAAAGAATCTTCAGATGCATCGGAACGGTCGTCTTGATGCCTTCGACGCGCAGTTCCGATAACGCCCGCTTCATACAGGCGATCGCTTCTTCTCGTGTCGGTTGATGGACGATCAGTTTCCCGATCATCGAGTCGTAATGCGGCGAAACGACATAGCCCGAATGAACATGAGAATCGAAGCGTACGCCGAAACCGCCGGGGAAAAAGATCCGGTCGATCCGCCCGGCCGAAGGCCGGAAATTCTTGGCCGGATCTTCCGCATTGATTCGGCACTCGATCGCCGCACCACGACACTGGACATCCTCTTGTTTGAACGGCAGGGGCTCTCCGGCGGCGGCGATGATTTGCGCCTTGATCAAGTCGATGCCCGTCACCGCTTCGCTAACGGGGTGTTCGACCTGAATACGCGTATTAACCTCGATGAAGTAATAATTGCCGTGCCGGTCGACCAGGAATTCGACGGTGCCCGCATTGGTATAGTCGGCAGCCTTCAACAGTCGAACCGCCGATTCGCAAATTTGCTTTCGCAATTCGTCGGAAAGAGCAGGGGAGGGGCTCTCTTCGATGAGCTTCTGGTGACGGCGCTGCGTCGTGCAATCGCGTTCCCACAAGTGAATGACGTTGCCGTGATTGTCGGCAATCACCTGCACTTCGACGTGCCGCGGATGCTCAATATATTTTTCGAGATACACGTCGCCGTTGCCGAAGGCCGCCTCGGCCTCTTGCTTGGCCTGCTGAAGTGCCGACTTGAGACTGGTTTCGTTGACGGCGACTCGCATGCCGCGTCCGCCGCCGCCGGCCGACGCCTTGATCAAAACGGGATAGCCGATCTCTTTGGCGACGCGGAGCGCGTCGACCTCGTTGTCGATCGTTCCCTCGCTCCCCGGTACCACCGGCACGCCGACCTCCATGGCCAGATTCCGCGCCGCGTTCTTGTCGCCTAAGCGGATCATCGCCTCGTGCGGCGGCCCGATGAACTCGATCTGGCAACTTCGGCAAACCTCGGCAAAGTGCGCGTTTTCGGCCAAAAAACCGTAACCGGGGTGAATTGCTTGCGCATTGCCGATCTCGGCGGCGCTAATGACGCGGTCGATTCTCAGGTAACTGTCGGAGGCGCGGGCGGGACCGATACAGTAGGCTTCGTCGGCCAACTCGAGATACGCGGCACCACGGTCGGCCTCACTGTAGACGGCCACCGTCTCGATGCCCATTTCCCGACACGCCCGAATGATCCGCAGCGCAATTTCTCCGCGGTTGGCAATGAGGATTCGCTTGAACATAGAACCGCCAAACTTGAATTGCGAAGGTGACTTAGTTCCCCGGCAGCCGCGAGGTGTCTCGATGCAACCGGGCAATCAACCCCGGCCATTGCGACTCGACGACCGATCGACACTCTCCCGAGCCGTCGCCTAAGGTTCCGATCAACCTTTCGTATCGACCTTGAACAAAGGCTGACCGAATTCGACGGGCTCACCGTTTTCGACGAGCACGGCGACGATCTTCCCGGAAATCTCGGCCGGAATCTCGTTGAACACCTTCATCGCCTCGACAATGCACACGATCGTATCGGGGCCGACGGAATCGCCTACCTTGACGTAAGGCGGCGAATCGGGATCGGGAGCAGCATAAAACGTTCCCACGAGGGGGCTGCGAATGAGGGCCAGATTCTCGTCTTCAGCCTCCGGAGCGGATTTCTCCTCGCCAGACGACGTCTGCGAAGCCGCCTTCGATTCGGCAGCCGGAGCAGGAGCGGGCGCCGGTGCGGCAGGATACGGTTGCGCGTACCCAGGCGCCGGGGAGGCCGGCACGGCGGTTACCGTCGGTGTCTCTCCCCCTCGACGAATGCGAATGCGAAGATCGCCGTCGCGCAAGTCGATTTCACTAAGCTCATGCTCATCCATCAATTGGACCAATCGGCGCACGCGGCGCACGTCGAATACGTCTTGATTTGGGGCATCGCCCATTTGTTCACTCCGGGATGATTCCGTCATGATGCCGTTTTCCGCAGTTAAGCAAGAACGATGTCGTCGAAGTTCTTCGGCACGGTAGTCAGAACCTCGTGCCCTTCCGGCGTCACCAATACGTCATCTTCGATTCGAACGCCCCCCCAACCGGGGATATATATGCCGGGCTCGACCGTAACGACCATTCCCGGCTTTAGGGGGGTCGTCGAGGCGGCACTCAATCGAGGCGCTTCGTGGATGTCGACGCCGATCCCGTGCCCCAGACCGTGACCGAACTTGGGGCCGAACCCCGCCTCCTCGATCACCGACCGGGCAGCCCTATCCACTTCTTCGCACGTGACCCCCGGTCGAATCGCGTCGATGCCCGCCTGCTGCGCATTTAACACAACTTCGTAAATACGCTTGAGTTTAGGCGAGATTCTACCGGTCACAAAAACCCTGGTCAAGTCGCTCCGGTACACCCCCTCATTGGCCCCCCAATCCACCAACAGTATGGGGGATTCTGCGATCCGCTGCTCTGTCGGCACGGCGTGCGGCAACGCGGCCCGGGCCCCCACAGCCACGATCGTCGGGAACGCCGAGCATTTGGCTCCCACCGATCGCATATTGTATTCGAGCAAATCGGCGACTTGTTTTTCGGTCTGGTCGGGCATCAAACCGGCCGCAACCATCGTGATCGCCCGTTGGGCGTAATCGACGGCCACCCGAATCCGGTCGATCTCCCAGTCGTCCTTCACCGCCCGCAACTGCTCGACCGCGTCGGAAAGCGGAACGATCTCGCAATTGGTCAATTCTGCCGCCAACCGATCGCGGAGCCCCAGCGTCATCGATTCGGCTTCGACGGCCAAGCGTTTGACCTTTTGTTTTTTGACCAGCGCGCGAACCGACTTGACCATCGATTGGTTCCGGCGCCGGATGTGCACCTCCAACCCGGGGCACTCTTCTCCTATTTGCTCCGTGTAGCGGGAATCACTGACGATGACATCCTGATCGGTTCCGACCAACAGGAAGCTGTCGTCACCGGTGAATCCGGTCAGGTACGTGACGTTGGAGAAGTTCGTCACCAAAATTGCGTCAACCTTGGCCTTGGCGAGAGCTTTGCGAAGGTTCTTTCGACGCCGAATACAATATTTTTGGGGCACGATCATGATCCACTCCGATGCGGAACAACTCCGCGCGTACACGTAAAAGGGCAGGATGCACGTCGCCCCCTGACGATACGCGGTATCGGCTTTGCCGACAAGATGGGGGGCTCCCCGCGCGTCCGGCGATTTCCCCAGCCGACGATTCTACGATTTCTTCATATCTTCTCGAACGGGCGAAAAAATGTCGATCGCCCGCATCGCTTGCTCGTTCGTTCGAACTTCGTGTGGTAGGTCGCCCGGTAGCCGCCAGAACTCGCCCGCTTTCACAAGTCGTTCCACGCCGTCGACCACGAATACGGCTTCGCCGGCAAGCATGGTTCCAATCTGTTCGTGTGGATGGGCATGCTCGGGAATCACCGAATGAGGTTCCATCTCGACGATCGAAAGTGTCATGTTTTCGGCATGCATGATCGTCATCCGCACCCCAGGAAAGGGCTCTTTGACGATCAATTCACCACCTTTGGGGAAAACGTCGCTCAAGTCGCGCACCGGTTCGGCCCTCGCTGCTTGCATTGAATATCGCTTGTCGATTTCTGCACGGTTCGCCCACAATTTCGGTTGAAATTTTGTTGCACGTCTCGTCGAACCGTACACAATAACGGCATGATCGCCGATGACACCGTTCCTATCGACGATGATATCGAGCTTGAGCCGTGGCCGCGACCGTGGCTCCCTGTCGCGATCGCGGTAGCGACCGGCATTCTCTTAGATCGTTGGTTTACCTTCCCTCTTGTTGGGACATGGGCGACCGCCGTCGTGTTACTGATCGTATGGGCGGCGACCTTTTACGTTCGCTGCCGTCTTTCGGAATTTCTCCTATGGGCTGCGATCGCGGCGGTCGGCTCCGGCGCGCATCATCTTCACTGGAGCGTGTACGATGCTCGCGACATCGGCCGGTATTTCCACGCAGCCCCACGACCGGTGTGTCTAGTCGCCCGTGTGCACCGCGATCTCGGGCACATACTCTCCGAGACCGATTCGAGACTCGCTCCCGCCGAGCCCAGCGAAACAGCCGTTTACGACCTGCGAATCACGGCACTCCGAAACGGACGGACGTGGGAACCGGCATCGGGAATCACCCGATTGTACGCCGCATCGTTTACGGAAAAACTCCGGCCCGGCGACCTGGTGTGCGTCTTCGGCCAAATCCGCCGCTACACCCCGCCGGGAAACCCGGGAGAATTCGACCTTGCAGCCTACCGTCGAGGTTTTCGGATCACG
>CAYVVR010000219.1:5243-6966 GCA_964454655.1 uncultured Planctomycetaceae bacterium
CGTCCTCACCACCTCGTACGAAGAAGCCGTGCGTCCGGTTTCGACGAATCCGGTCGCATGCCATCCCATTTTCGATTGCCTGCAATGGGTCGGCTATCTCCCGCGTCGGATCTTCGACGGCCTTCGTGAACGCTGCCGCAAAGTCATCGATGCATATATCGGGGAATCATCCCGACCGCTGGCAGCGGCGACTTTGCTCGGAGAGCGTTCCGAGATTCCCGAGGAATTGAACGACCAATTACTGACCTCGGGGATGCTTCACATCTTGGCAATCTCCGGGCTGCACGTAGGCATCGTGGCGGGACTCGTACTTTGGTACGGCGAGATTCATTTCCGCTCCCACCGCTGGATCATCGGCACGACATGGGCCGCCGCCGTTTTTTATACACTTTTGTGCGGTGCACCGCCCTCGGCCGTGCGTGCCTGTGTGTTGATTTCTTTTTATTGCGCGGCCGAGCTGGTCGGCCTCTGGCCGCCTCCGATCAACTCATTGGCCGGAGCGGCCGTCTTCCTGCTGGCCGCCAATCCCTCGCAATTGTTTCACACGGGCTTTCATCTTTCGTTCGTTGCGGCCGCTACGTTGCTCGCCGTGCTCGACACAGAGCCGAAATGGCCCGACGAAGAAGATCCGTTGGAACGCCTTTATTGGGCGTTTCGCCCCGCTTGGTTGCGAAGAATGCGTCGCTTAGGCGAACGGGCCTGGACTCTCTTTTGGGTCGGAGGGCTCGTCTGGCTCGTCACGGCACCGTTGGTGCTTGCGAAATTCCACGTTTGCGCGCCGGTAGGCATCATCGGAAGTTTTCTTTCGTGGATTCCGTTGACGGTCGGATTAGCCTCCGGAATCATCATGTTGCCCGCCGGCATGATCTCATCGTGGCTCGCCTGGGCCCCGGCCGTCGTTTGCAACCGGGCGTACCACCTGTTGCGACACATCGTCGAACTATCGGCATCCGTCCCCGGCGGTCATTTTTTCGGTTTCGGGCCGCCCGATTGGTGGCTAGTCGGCTTTTACGCGATCCTCGGCGGACTGTTTCTTTTCGACACGACGAAACGTCCCGGCTGGAAAACGGCCGCCTCGCTGACGAGCGCGTGGGTCGCTCTCGGTTTTTCCGTCGGTGCGTGGCAATCGACGACGGCGAAACAGCATTTGGAAATCGACGTCTTGTCGGTAGGACACGGATGTGCCGCCGTGATCGAAATGCCCGACGATCGCATCTTGTTGTACGACGCAGGCGGATTCGGTTCTCCGCGACGCTGTGCCGACCGCATCTCGGGCGTCTTATGGCACAAAGGGCACCGCCGAATCGACGCCGTCGTCATCTCGCATCCGGACGTCGATCATTTCAACGCGTTGCCGACGTTGATCGAGCGCTTCGATATCGGACGCATCTACGTGACGCCGGTCATGATGGAAGACGACGGTCCGGCCGTTCGCGCCTTCTTCGATGCGATTCGCGATGCGAACATCCCCGTTTTTCCACTCGACTGCCGCTACCGTTTCGAATCGGCCGGCTACCGATTCGACATCCTTCATCCGCCCGAACATGGAATCGCCGGAAACGACAACGCAAACAGTCTCGTGCTGCTCGTTTCGGCGGGAAGTCGGCGAGTGTTGTTGACCGGCGATCTGGCTCCACCGGGCGTTCAAATGTTGCTCGATGAACCCCCGATCGACTGCGACGTACTCGTCGCTCCCCACCACGGAAGTCGTTCCAGCAATCCG
>CAYVVR010000220.1:0-5869 GCA_964454655.1 uncultured Planctomycetaceae bacterium
GTCCAGGCAGTCGTCGGCCGCAAAAACGAGCCGATGCCCCCGTTGCCCGACTCGATCGCCGAACGGCCGTTGTACGGTGCGTTCGTCAGCTTGAAACGGGGCGGCAAGCTGCGTTCGTGTTGCGGACAACTGGGTGACGCGATCCCGTTGTACCAGGCACTCGACGGGGCGGCCGTCCGCGCGGCGTTGGACGATCCGCGATTCCCGCCCATTGCGGTCGAAGAGCTGGGACAGCTCGACATGGAAGTGTGGTTACTGGCCGATCCCCAACCGATCCTCGCCAAAGGTCGCGATCGCGCCAAGGCGGTCGAGATCGGCAAACACGGCGTCCAGATCGCCCGCGGACACGCCAAGGGGTTGCTGTTGCCCGGCGTCGCGGTCGAGCACGGCTACGACGCCGAAACGTTCCTAGAACAAGTCTGCCGCAAAGCCGGATTGCCGCCCGATGCCTGGCTGGACGACGACACGCAATTGTGGACGTTCGAGGGAATCTCGATCCGCCGCCCGTTGGCTTCGGCAATCCCCAATCACTTCGATACCGTCGGTCCCGACACGGAAGATCTCCAAAAGCTCGCCGCGTTCGCCCGACAGAACGTCGAGGCGATGTCCCGCGGTGCCGTCGCCAATTCGTACTTGGCCGGGGCCTTCGACGGGCAGGTACAAGGCGTGGTCTTCACGCTTTCCGACGAAGGTACCACCGTCGCCGAAGTCGCGCGTTTCGATCCGCGAAACGATATGCCGCTTCAAGCCACGCTGTTCGAACTATGCAAAGCAGCGGCCGCCGCTGCCCGCACGCAACGCATTACGGCCGATCGTCTACCGCAATTGGAAGCCGACTTGGCCGTCGTGTGGAATCCGCGGCTGTTGGGCAAAGCGTCGGAAACCCGACTACCGGACCTCGATCCCCAACGTTACGCGCTGGCCGCTGTTTTGCGTGATCGTTGGACGTTGGTGATCGATCCCGACCGCCGCGCCGAAGAACTTCGCGAAACCGCGTTACAGCGACTGCGTTCGCCCGACGGCGGCGCGGCCATGTTGTACGCATTGCAATTCGCGGCCACGCGCACCCCGGTAACGATCGGGAACACCGCGCGTCCGATGCTGGGAAACGCCATTCGGCCCCCGGCGGTGGCGGGAACCTTTTACCCGGCCGATCCACAAGAGATCAACGCGGCCCTCAAAGAGCTCTTCCGCGAACCGGCCCGTCCTGAAAAACACGCAGCTGCGATGCTGCCTCATGCCGGGTGGATCTACTCGGGCAAAGTCGCCGCCGCCGTGCTCAATCGGTTGGAAATCCCCGAGCGGGTGATCGTCGTTTCTCCCAAGCACTCGGGCGTCGGTGCCGATTGGGCCGTTGCGCCGCACACCACGTGGGCGCTGCCGCTGGTCAGTCTCCAGTCGGATCCCGACTTGGCCCAGCGGATCGCCGAACACGTGCCCAACATGACGCTGGACGGCTTGGCCCACGCCGGAGAGCATGCCATCGAAGTCCTCTTGCCGCTGATCGCCGCCCGCAACCCGAGCACGAAGGTCGTGGGCATCGCGATCACCTCTGGCTCGTACGCGGCTCTGCAAGAGGCCGGTCAAAAACTGGCCGAGGTCGTCGCCTCGTACGACGAACCGCCGCTGTTGATCATCTCCAGCGACATGAGCCACTACCGCGACGACGCCTCGACTCGCAAAGACGATCGCGAGGCGCTCGATGCCATGGCCTCGCTGGATCCGCAGCGGTTGTACGAAACCGTCATCGGCAACAGCATCACCATGTGCGGCATTCGGCCCGCCGTGTTGATCATGGAAACCTTGAAGGCAATGGGCAAACTGAATCGCATGGAAGAAGTCGCCTACGCGACCAGCGCCGAGGTCTCCGGCGACACGCGACGGGTCGTCGGCTACGCGGGCGTGTTGTTCGATTGAGGCGTTTGCACGCGAAGCGGCGGCAAGCTCAACGCGTTAGATGCGTTTACCTTCCTTGGCGGCCAGGTAGGCGACCGCCCGCTTGAAGTATTGGAAACGGCGTCTATCCTTGCGCCGCGCCCAAATGAACGCGGCAGCGACGATCTTCGGGCTGATGACGCCGCGGCGTGCCAGGCCGACGACGTATTCGACGAAGCCGTTTTCCTCGGGCGTGGCGGTCCGAAGCCCGGCCTTGATCAATTCGGGATCGAGCAGTGAGTCGGCCGCCTGCGCGCCATTCGACACGACAAACAAGCCCATCGCCAATCCGCCGACGATTCGTGTAAGCCACGTTCTACGATCCATCGCGTGTGCACTCCCGCAATTCGATCCGTCCGCCGCCGTGCGCAAGGCGATCGCCACGCGGCACACCGCGGTCGAGGCATTGTTCGAAACTCGTCCATCGGCGATCTACCAAACCGCACGCCGTCGCGTCAAGCCCGACCAGTTTTCCCATCTCCCCCACGCCGCCTGTTTCACCCAAAAAAGAAACGGCAGTCCTGCCGAACGATGTTCAGCAAGTCTGCCGTCGGTTCGTCGGACGATCGCTCGAGCGAAGTGCTCGTCTCGCGGTCGGCTACGGCGCGAGTTCGATTTCGACCAGGCTGACGGCCAATCGCGGCACCCGCAGTCGGACTCGCCCGTCCACCACGGCGACGTTCGCCGGTTCGGGCTTGACGGCGTCGGGCCGTTCGAGCGTGTTCCGGGCCGATAGGCTTCCCGGGGCCACTTGCCATGCCCGGGCGCGTCGGGTGGTAACGTCTTCGAGCGAGACCGTCAAATCGACCTCTTCGTCACGCGGATTGACGATCTTGACGACCAACCGCCGCCCGTCTTCCGAACGTTCGGCGACCACGTTCAGGCCTTCGGCACCGTCGCTTTCGACCAAAAGCGGCTGGGCGTGGTCGTGCCACAGCTTCATGACCACGTAGTTCGGGGCGGGAAACCACCGGGCCTGATCGAAGTTGATGAAGGCATTGTCCCACGCCGTCGCCGAAACGTGCCGCAGGAACAACGCCGGGGCCGCCATTCCGACCGCCGGTTGACGCGTAAAACCGTTCAAGATACCGCCGCAGTACAGCCCCGTTCGCCAGTCGGTCGATTGGGCATTCCATTCCGACACGAAAATCTTCAGATCGGGGTTCTTCGACGCGGCAATTCGTTCGCCGGTTCGCGCGATGAAGGCCTCGTAAGCGCCGGGCCCCTCGGCGAAACGATCGGGATTCTCGTAATGGTGAATCGATAGGTAGTCGACCAAGTCGGCGCATTCTTCGATCACCGTCCGGTTCCACTCGTCGGCCGAGCGGCCGTAGCCGCCGCTTCCGCAGGCAAGAAGTTTGATCGACGGATCGCAACGGCGCATCAACGGTGCGAAGTGCTTGACGGCCTCGACGTACGCCTCGACGCCCATGTGCCAGGTCTCGTTGTCGATTTCCCAGTACTTCACGTTGTACGGTTCGGGATGACCGTTTGCAGCCCGGACGGCGCCCCACTTCGAATCGGCAGGGCCGTTGCAATACTCGATCCAGTCTTTGATATCTTGTTCGAACTCGGCCGGATCGCCCCCTGGGTTCCAATTTTTCGTGCCGATGTTGACCACCAGCAACGGTTCCGCCCCGATCTTTCGGCACATCGCGATAAATTCGTCGGTTCCGTACGAATTCACGTCGAGGTCGTCCCAGATTTCACGCGGATACACACGCCGCTTGTGCTGCGGACCGATCCCGTCCTTCCAACGATAAGCCGAGGCGAAACAACCGCCCGGCCAACGAATGACCGGCGGATGCAATTCCTCGACCGCTTCGAGCAGATCGGGCCGGAAGCCGCCGTTTTTCCGCCACGACTCGGGCATCATACTCACCTGGTCGATGAGCACCTCGGCCGAACCGTCGACGACGATTTCCAACCGCGCGTCGTCGCAATCGGCGGTCGGTTCCAGTGAGAAGGAAATCTCTCCCCATTCACTCGCGGGCCGATCGAGCGATTGCGTCGCCAAGATGCGGTCGCCGTCGAGAAGTCGCAACGTCAGACCTTCGGCACGGCCTTTGGCCCACAACGATCCGCGATAGGTTTCTCCCTTGCGAACACAGAGATGCCCTTGCGCCAGTCCGCCCGAGGCGCCCGCGGCCACGGCAAGCCCCTGGGCCATTTCGCTGTTTGCCGCGTCGTCTGCGACGAACACTTGCGCGTCGCCGAACGCCTCCCAATGCTTCGCGACGGCCACCTTGGCGGTTTGCGGCGGCAACCCTTCCAACAGCTTCTTGCCGTCGAGGGTGGTAACTTGGAAATTGCGGTACTCGGCACGGGTCGCCCACGTCCCCACACCTACGGCACCTCGCAATACGGGCTGAGTATCGACGAAATCGATCAGCAGGGTATCGTCGAGATACGCAGTGAGGTGATTGCCTTCGCAGCGGATGCGAATCCGATACCAACGCCCCGGCTCGATGCGGCCGTCGACCGACGGTCCTACGCCGTGCCAGCGTCCCTCGCCGGACCGGCCACGTTCGAACTGATGGCGCACATTACCCCATCCTCCCAAGTTCAACCAGTAGAAGTTGCGGGCGTCTTGAACGCGGAACAGAACCAGGAAGCCTTCGTTGCCCCCGAGCTTGCGGGCCTCGAGCGAAAACTCGTAGTCGGTCCACTCGGGATCTCCGAACACGAACCGCCGGTTCTCGCCCATGTCTTGCTGGACGACGCGACCATCGCGAACCCGCCAGCCGCGTGCATCGTTCTGCTCGAAGCTGCGGTTCCAGATCAACTCGCCCCACAGGCCGCCGTTGACCGAGTGATAAATGTGCTCCAGAAAGTGACCGTAGATCTTCGGATCGACGCGGTGAAGCACTCGTTCGGGCTTCACGGTCAGGGTGACCGATTCGACCGCCCAAGCGGCCGGCACGGCAAGCCACACACCAAGGACAAAGATCACGGCCCGAGTCAGATTCCCTAGACGAACGAAAGACACGGCGCAACCTCCCAGTTTGGAAGAACACGGCTTCCGACACACTGATGCTCGGAGGCCGTCTGACGAACTCTCGGAAGGGCCGTTCGCCCGCCGACGAGGCGCGGCACCGATCGCCTCAAGCGGTGAATCGGGGAAAAAACCGGACCATCACGCAGCAACGCACCAAGAGAAACCACAGCGGTCGCACCGCATTCTGATTTCCGGTACTAGCCGATGCAAGTCGACCGGCGAAAACGGACGAGGCGTCCGCAGTACGCGACGGTCGTCGGTGAGGCGGGCTTTTCGGTGGGAAACAAAACGAGGCCTCCACATGCGTCCCCGGTTGCCGGGCGGTTTCAGCCGAGTGCCGAATCGGAGGTACCATGATTGTCCAGCATCGACCCATTTCCCGGCCCAGTGCGCACTGGAAGCCTCAACTTCATTATGGGCCTTCAGAGGCATTGCGCAAACCGAACACACACACCCAAAAAAGGAATTCGTCGGTCCCCTGGCCCTATCCCCCGATCGGCCAATGATTTGCGTCGCCGAATTGCACGGCATTCGCACTGGGGACCGAACGAATTCCCAGCGCATCGGACCGGGGAATCACCCCCGGCTCTTCGAGCCGACCGCGATTTCCCGGCGTTCCCCCAATCCACGAATCGGTTCCCGACGCGTCGCTCGGGAGGTCCTTCCGATCACGTGTGCTTGTAGTTTACCTCGACGCATCGCAATTGCCTATTCATTTTCGCGCAGAAAAATGTCATAATTGCGCAATCTCGACATCCACTTTTTCGGCCGCTTTCGGCGAACGGGACGAGACCACCGTTCCCGTCGCCTGGGCCCTCCCCCCGAAGCCATGCCCGACATTCCGAAAGTCGCCTTGTTGATCGAAACCGCCCGCGGCTACGGGCGGCAGATGTTGCGCGGCATCGTGCGATACGCCTCGCTTGATCTGGCGATGGA
>CAYVVR010000220.1:5879-6928 GCA_964454655.1 uncultured Planctomycetaceae bacterium
CACGGACCGTGGTCGTTCTACCTGACGCCGGGCGACTTCGAGCAAGTTCTACCACGGATGCGGCAATGGGGCGGACGCGGCGTCATCGCACGCGTCGAAACGCCGGGATTGGCCGAAGCGATTCTCGAATCGAACCTGCCCGCCATCGTCTTGGACCTGTCGGAAGAACAGCTTCGGCCCGATCATCCGCTGGCGCAGCTTTCCGAGTTGTGTTCCGACTCGGTCGGGGCTGCAAAAATGGCGGCCGAACATCTCTTGTTGCGAGGCTACCGCCAGTTCGGCTTCGTGGGGATCCCGGGCAAGGTGTGGTCCGACCGTCGCGAACACGCATTCTGCGAGGCGATCACCCAGGCGGGGCGTCAAGTGACGGTTTATCCGGCTCCTACGACCAAGCGCGATCGTGTGTGGGAGCGGGAACTCCCCAAGCTGGCCGCGTGGCTGGCCGAGCTTCCCAAGCCCGCCGGTTTGATGGTGTGCAACGACGACCGCGGACGCCAAGTGCTCGAAGCGTGCCGCGAGGCCGCCGTCCGCGTGCCCGAAGAACTGGCCGTCATCGGAGTCGACAACGACGAATTGTTGTGCGAGTTGGCCGATCCGCCCCTTTCGAGCGTGGCGTTGAACGCCGAAGGTGCCGGCTACCGCGCGGCCGAAGTACTCGACCGGATGATGCGTTCGGGCCGGCGCGGTCCGCCGGTGCGACTGGTCGCCGAGGCGACCCACATCGTCACCCGCCGCTCGACCGACATCATCGCCATCGACGATCCCGACGTGGCCCAAGCGTTGGCGTTCTTACACGACCATGCCGCCGAACCGATTCGCGTAGAAGACGTCGTGCGCAAGCTCGCCGTCTCGCGTCGCAAGCTGGAAATGCGTTTTCGGCAGATCGTGGGACGTACGATCCACGAAGAACTGCAACGCCTGCGGATGGAACGCGCCCGTCGCTTCTTGTCGCAAACCGACGAACCGGTGGGCCGCATTGCCGAGCGGTTGGGGTTCAGCGCCCCGTCATACTTCATCCAGGTGTTCCGCGCGGTGCACGGCATGACGCC
>CAYVVR010000221.1:0-6878 GCA_964454655.1 uncultured Planctomycetaceae bacterium
GGGCCTTTGTGTTCCCAGCATCCTAGGCGAAACGGCGTGTTCGGTGGGGCGTCGTCGGGGACGCGAAAGACGTGCGACACCTCGCTCCATTGGTCGCCCAAGCGGTAGTCTTTGTTGGCGACGGTCGGTCCGCAGACGATGCATCCACCCGACCCGCCCGGCGCTTGGGCCTTCATGGCGAGTCGATACATGCCGCCCGGCTCGAGGTGATACTGGGTCGTCGTCCACTGCTGCGATCCGGTGCCGGTTCCCTCGATTTCGAGAATATTTCGATCGATCCATCGCCCCTCGCCCTGTGCCTGCCAGCCGGCCGGCGCGTCGGCACCTTCGGTGAAGTGCGGATTGGACAGCACGTTTCGATTGTCGACGGTCGACAATGTGCCGGTTTCGTCTTGGGACGATTCCACCGAACACGTAAAAGCAGCTTCGGTCGAATCGCCTCGTGCCGACGGCATCGGAGGCGGCTCGATGGAAGCGGCGGCAGTTTCCGTCGCGACGGTCGAGACCGAGATCCGATCGGTGTCGCGTGTCGGAAACACGTAGATGGCCGTTTGTCGCGAGGGCAGGTCGATCAGCCAGCCGTCTTGCACATTCCCCTGCGCGTCGGTGACGGCGCCGGTTGCCGGATCCAAGACGACCGCCGAGAACGCGTCGCCGACCTTGTCGGCATACCCCGGCGACACGTGCAAACGCCCCCGGTACGGCTCCGATCCGACGTTCACCAACAAAAGAATCTCGCGGTCGTTGCGGCGAAAACGGCCCAGGCAAATCATGTCGTTCGACGGGCTCACGAGCCAGTCGGGATCGAGGCGGGCGACGACGTTTTCCAAGCCGATCGGATCTTGTGACCCGTCGACAAGCACGCGTCCGCCTGCCTTTTTGAACGCCTCCACGGTTTCGGCGGCGGCTTCGGGCAACCGGCATCCGTCGGGGATGATCAGTCGATCGAAGGCCGCATTGCCGACGCAAAGCATCGCGCCGTGTTGTTCGGACTGTTCGAGAAACCGATGATCGATCAGCACGAAGGGGATTTGACGCCGCTGAAGGCTTTGCCCGATCCGCATGAACGAACCCACGATGCGTTGCATTCGCGGCGATTGCGATTCGAGCGTCAGCCGATCGGCCTGCGGCCGGTATTCTTCGGCCATGTCGAGAGCCGGGTAGTACAAGGCTACCCGTCGAACCGGCGACGCCGGTTTCAAAACGGCGTTCAACCGACCGACGAATTCACCGTAACGGCGGTTGTCGTCGATCGAGCGATCCTCGACGCCGTAATACAAGGTAAATTCGGTGACGCCCCAAGCCGCCTGCCAGGCGGCCGTGGCCTGCATGGCGTCAAGACTCACCGGTCCGTGACCGCCCATTTTCTGCTGGAAGTCGCTGACTTCGGTCATGACGCGGCGGCCGCCGCGCAATAACGCGGCCGAGGACGGCATCGCCGCGGTCAACCAGCCGCTGTAGATCACCGCCCGCGGATCGGAAGAAAGCATGTCTAAGCCGGGAATGTGCATTCCGGCGATCGCTTGCAGTGCGTTGCCGTAATGCGGAACGTGATGCAAGAGCGATTCTTCGGTGAGATTGTGGCCCGACGAGGCGAGCCCGTTTTCGGCACACCAGCGAGCGAGACGGCCGAAATAGCGTTCGGCGATCAGATCGCCGACCAATGTCCAATAGCGACGCCGAACCAGTTTATCCCTGGACGTGTCGCCGGTGAACAAGCGTTCGAGGTCGGGAGCAAGGTCTTCTCCGTACCGTCGGCGATACTGTGCTTCGAGGTCGTAGGCCCAAGGAACGACCGGCAGCGGCTGCACGGTCGGATCGGGACGATCTTCGACGGGCACGCGACTGCGGGCGGGTTCCGGAATGGGGCCGAGATTGACATCCATCAGCGACGGTTCGTCGGTGAAGAACGCGCGAATCGTCTTTCCGAAGTGTTCGCCCACCCGTTGCCGGTATGCGTCGTGCGTTACGTGGACGAACTTGTCGACGGCGCGATCGTCGAGCAAATTCACGTATCGTCGGACGGCATGGTAGTTGTTGGCCGCGTGCATGTGTTCGAAAGCCGCTCGCAGGAAGATGCGCTCGGGACGATCGGGAGCGTACGCCCACACGCGGGCTTCGAACTCGGGATTTCCGCGCAGCACGAGGCCGCCTGCCGTCCCACTGGGATAGCCCTTTTCGTCGTAGATCCACACGACCATCCCCAGCCGGGCGCAGGCGTCGATACCGTCGACGAAGGTTTTCCAATGGTCTTCGCTTTCCAGATATTGATCGAAGGCGACATTGCACACGATGCCCCCGCGTCCGCGACGGAGGAAATACCGCATTCCTTCACCGGTGCGTCGCGCGGTAGCCTGCGGATCGAGAACGTCTTCCACGCCGTCGGCGAAGGCAAATTCGGGACGGATGCCGTGCACGATTTGCAGCGGGCGGTCTTCGAGGGCGGGGGCGTTCCAGCGACTCAGCCACGCGTCGGGAAGCGGCGAAGACGCTTGTCCCGCGGCGATTCCCGCAAACGCGAAATACGAACACAGGAGAATCGCGATCGTGACGGGTGCTTTTGGCGTGGGGCTAATACGTATCGGCCGGGGCAGGGAGGAATGGCAGGACATGATGAAAACCTCCGAGTGTGTGGGAGTCGTCGGAAGGAACGGCATCTTGCCTTCCGCGCTCGCCTAGAATAGTACGTCGGCCGATCGATGTCACGCATGACGCCCCGGCGGCGCAAAGTCGGGCATCGCAGCGACGGGGCGGCCGGCCGAGGGAATTCGTACCGCGGCTCTTGATTCGACCGGCCGGAGAAAGAGACAATCGAAACGCGACGAGCAAGCGACAACCGACGCCGCGCCGACGCTGTGGCTGCCGCGCGACGAAAGCCGAGAAGCGAAGGAGACCGTGCATGCGATTGGTCGTCTTGGGAACCGGCGGTTATCATCCGAACGAACGACGGCACACGCTTTGTTGTGCTCTGCCCGAGGCGGGCATCGTGCTCGACGCGGGAACGTCGTTCTTTCGATTGCCGCAAGAGATGACCGGCCCGATCGATATCTTTCTGACCCATGCGCATTTGGATCATGTGATCGGGTTGACGTATTACTGGAGTTTGTCGCGCGGTCGGGAATTGGGCCCGATCACCGTGCATGGCGAAGCGGCAAAACTGGATGCCGTCCGCACGTGCATGTTTTCGGAACACTTGTTTCCCAAGTTGCCTCCGTATCGGTTTTGCCCCTTGCCGGAAGAGGGCCGCTTGGAAACGCCGTCGGGCGTGCGGGTGCGGTGGTTCCCGTTGAATCATCCCGGAGGTGCCGTCGGTTACCGGCTCGATTGGCCGGATCGCTCGATGGCCTACGTGACCGACACCATCGGCGAAGATCATCCCGCCTACATCGAGGCGATTGCGGGCGTCGATTTGTTGTTGCACGAATGCTATCTGAGCGATGCCCATGCCGAGCTGGCGCGCACGGCGGGGCATACGTGTACGTCGCAGGCGTGTCGCATCGCCGTCCAGGCGGGCGCGAAACGGCTGGTGTTGCTGCACATCAATCCGCAGGATCTCAGTGACGATCCGATCGATATCGCGCGGGCCCGCGAAATCTTCCCCAATGCCGAAGTCGCCGAAGACGGCAGCGTCTACGAATTTTAGGCGAGGGAATTCCAGCGGCAGTCGGCGTGCTTGCGGCGGTACAGACTCTTTTTCGACTGCGGCGGACCGATGGGGCAAACGCCCCATCCTGTCGAATTGGTCCGGCAAAATCGATACGACCGGTAAACTCGGTGCGATTGCCGCGGGCCTTTTTGACGATGCCTCGGCTGTGACCTATAGCTTTGTAGATGGGATGCCATTGGGAACCCATGACGGAGGATCTGCCGCGTCGTGGGTTCGGTCGCGCGTCTCCTCTTTCTTCACGAGGCATCATCTGCGTATCCGGGAAACCGACGTGTCCAAGGACGAACACTCCAGCACGCTGCAACACGAGGAATGGAGCGGCGAATACGTCGATTCGCTGCGGGAACAGCGCGCGCGGCTGGCCGAGTTCCTCAAGACGCAGCGAGAACGCTTCGCACGCTTCCAGCAAACGCTTACCGAGCAGACGGAACGCATCGCCGCCGAGTTGGCACGCCACGAAGCCGACCGGCGCCAAACCGAAGATGAACTCGCCCGCCGTGAAGCCGAGCTGAATCGTCGTGCGCAGACGCTCGCCGACCTCGAAGAAGAGTTGCGACGACAGCAGGAGGGCTGGCAACGGCTTCAGCGCGAGTCGACCGAGCGGCTGGAAGAGTGGGAACGCCGGATCGACGAAAAGCAACAAGCCCTGGATGCCAAGTCGGCCGCGATCGAATCGGCCCGCGACGAGTTGCAGGCCGCGAAAGATGAACTTGCCGCCGAACGCGCCCGCACGGCCGAAGCCGCCGCGGCACTGGAACGTGAACGCGCGCAGTGGCTGTCTGAAAAAGAAGCCTGGGAAGCGAAGCTCCAGGAGTGGGCGCAGGAAAAAGAATCGTTTGCCCGGCTTCGGGCCGAGTTGGAATCGCAGCAAGCCGAGCTCGAACGCGAACGTGCGGCTCTCGCCGAATCGCGTCGAACGTTGCAGGAGGAACGAGAACGGCTGCGTAGCGAGAAAACGCGGACCGAAGAGCAACGTCGCCGGATCGCCGAACACTTCCGCACGCAAAAGACCGCGCTTCTGCAAGAGATCGCCCGTCGCGAGGCCGAATTGGCTTCGGGGACGTCGGCCGACACGCAGCAACTCCACGAGCAGATCGCCGCCTTGGGACGCGAGCGGGACCGTTTGCAAGAGCAGATCGCCCGCCGCGAAGAGCAGTTGGAGGAGCTCGGCAACGCGAGGACGCGTCTGGCGAGCGAACTGGCCGAGGCACGCTCGCAACTCGAAACTCTGCAATCGCAAGTCGACTCGTTGTCGACACGGTACAAGGAAGCGACGGCGCGTAACGAAGAACTCGCCGCCGAAAAGACCGAACTGGAGGCCCGCTGTCGGGCGATCCAAGACCGCTTCGCCGCGCTGCAAAGCGATCGCGAAAAGGCCGAGGCCGAGTTGGCCGAATGGCCCCTCCGGCTGCAACGCGCACAAAGCGAGGCGGCGGAACGTATCGCCGAGCTCGAATCGCAGAAAAGCCGCATCGAAGGGGAGGCCGAGCGGCTACGTAAGCGACTGGAAGAGACCGAAGACACCATCGCCCAACTCGAAGCGAAGCTTCGCGCGGCGACCGAGGAAAAACGTGGACTCGACGAACGACTTTCGGCGGCAGAGGACGAAAATCGATCTCTGCGGGAAAAGGTGGAGCGGTTGTCGGCCGACCTACAGGCCGCGCGAGACGAGTGTGAGACGTTGCGCCGACAACCACAGGCCGATCTCGAAGAAACGGAAGCGTTGCGACGGCAACTCGAAGAAAAGGGAGAGCAGGTCGTTCGGCTCCAGGAACGGTGTCGGGCCTTGGAGGAACAACTTGCCGACGGCGGATCGGTCGACGAGGCCCTACGCGAGCAAAACGAGCAACTGAATGCACGGTTGGAGGAAATCCAGGCGACGCTGGAGGAACTACGCAACGAAAACGATTCGTTGCGTCGCCGTCGCGGAGAACTCGAGGAACAAAACAATCGCCTGGCGGAACAACTGGCCGATGTCGAATCGGCGCATCAGCGATTGACGGCCCAACAAGACGACCAGCAAAGCCGAACCGCCGAACTGATTGCGCGTATCACGCAGTTGGAAGAGGAGCTCGAAAACGCTCGAGCCGGTGCATCGGCCGAGGGCGGCGACGATGAACTGCGGCGTCGCTACGAGATGGCGATGGAAGACATCCGCGAGCTCAAAGAAAAGAATGCAGAACTCGAGCGCAAGCTGGCCGAGCAGGGAGGAGAAACGGCCGACTCTTCCGGCGGCTCCGGGGTGCTCGACTGGGAGGCGGAGAAACGCCGCATTCTGGCCATGCTCGAGGCCGAGGAAGAAGACGACATCGACGAAGAACGCAAGGAAGAACGCTTGCGAATTCAGGAGGTCGTCAAACGCACGCAAGCGGCCATCAGCGAAAAAGAGAAAGAGATCGAAGAGCTGCGGCAATTGCTTGAAAATCAGTCGTCGAACATCGGTTCGGTGGCCGTGGGCGCGGCCGCACTGGGCCAAATGCTCGATCAGGACGAAGTCATTCGCCAGCAACGCGAGCATCTGGCCGAACTGGAAAAGCAGTGGGAAGAAAAGCTCCGGCAGGCCGAACTGGAGATTTCGCTCGAACGAGCCAAAATTACGCGAGAACGCATGCAGCTCGAAGAAAAACTACGCGAACTAGAGAACATCGTCGCCGAAGGCGGATCCTCGAAGTCGGCGCAAGAGAGCGAAAAGACGGTCAAATCGGCGCGGCGCTGGCTTGCCCAACTCGGATTGGCCGACGATGAGCAAGAGTGACGAGCGGTCGGTTTGCGTGTTGCTGCGTAATGCTCGGTGAAAAGCTTTGGGCCGAACGCGTGCGGCTATTCTTGCCCACGCGTCTCGCTGATGTTGACCGGGTCGGCCTGCACCCGTTCGTAGAACCGTTCAATGACGTCGGCAAGCAGATCCGCCAGATCCGTCTCCATGACGACGGCGACTTTCTGTTGCAGCTCACGCCGTCGATTCATCCGTTGGACGGCTTCGCTGATGCCGATGGTCGTCATCGGGCCGCCCGTTCCCACGCGGCTGACCAATTCGTCGAACTCGGCGGGGGTCCAGTCTTTGAACCAATCCGGGTGCGTGGTGACGAACTCGGTAAGCAACGGGTTCGTTTGGCGGTCGAACCGTCGGAACAGAAGTTGTGACGGTTCCAGGTAGAATTCGTCGACGGCGACGTTCAAGCCTTGTGCCAATCGACCGATCGTCTTCGGA
>CAYVVR010000222.1:0-4169 GCA_964454655.1 uncultured Planctomycetaceae bacterium
CATCGACTACCTGGACGCATCGGGAAACGTTCTCCAAACGGAACACCGTTCTCCCATCGCCGGCCGATTGCAGGTATCGATCCCGGGAACGGTGTTTGCCGTGCGTCTGTCGCCGTAAACCTGGCGATTCTAACGTGCGAACATCGCCCGCCGGCTCCGGAAAAAATTCTCCCCCGGAAAGCCGGAAGGGGGAGCGCACGCCGCTCCCCGATACTCATCCGCTGCGATTACTGGTATGATAGAGCGTTTTGAAGCACGGTAGGGCTATCCCCTGCCGCGACCGGCACGCTGTTTTGCGCCGTGCCGTGGCGAACGTCGACTGACTGCGAGGAGCGGTAGCCGTGGACGACATTCGGGAACAATTGACGTCGGATCTGGCTGCATGCAGCGGATTGGACGACGTCGAAGCCGTTCGTATCAAGTATCTCGGACGCAAGGGCCTGATCACGACGCTGGCCAAGAACACCGACTTCAGCAAACTGTCGCCCGAGGAGAAGAAAAGTTTCGGTCAACGCCTAAACGCCCTGAAAAAGTTCGCCGAAGAGGCCATTCGGCAGGCAAAAGAGGCAGCCCAGGCAAAAGAAGCAAGCGGCGGCTCGGTCCTCAAAGATCTCGACCTCACCCTACCCGGCACCGACCATCGTCGCGGGTCGTTGCACCCGATTTCGCTGGTCCAGATGGAACTGGAGCGAATCTTCAAGGGGCTCGGGTTTCGTGTGCTGACCGGTCCCGAGGTCGAACTCGAGTACTTCAACTTCGACGCCTTGAACATCCCCGGCGACCATCCCGCCCGCGACATGCAAGATACGTTCTGGCTGACGAATGGGATGCTCATGCGGACGCACACGTCGGCCAACCAGGTGCGGGCATTGCAAACGTACGGAGCCCCGATTCGCGCCATCTTCCCGGGACGCTGTTTCCGATACGAGGCCATCGACGCCAGCCACGAGAACACGTTCTTCCAACTCGAAGGATTGCTGGTCGATCGCGATATTTCCGTCGCAAATCTGATCGCTGTGATGAAGACCTTGCTCAGCGAGGTGTTCCATCGGGACGTGACGGTACGGCTTCGACCGGGCTTCTTTCCCTTTGTCGAACCGGGCTTCGAGCTGGATTGTCAGTGCCTGCTGTGCAACGGCAAAGGCTGCTCGACGTGTAAATCGACGGGCTGGATCGAATTGATCCCGTGCGGATTGGTGCATCCCAAGGTCTTGGAACACGGCCGCGTCGATACCGACGTCTACAGTGGGTTCGCTTTCGGCATGGGGCTTACGCGATTGGCCATGATGAAATACGGAATTCCCGATATCCGCTTGTTCAATTCGGGCGACATCCGATTTTGCAGTCAATTTCCTGCGAGCGTGTGAACGGAAACGGCGGCCGGCTCCGCGGTCGATAAGCATGCAATTGCCGCCGACGGCCGCTGCCCCGGCTCGCATCGGAGGGAGGTTTATTCGGTGAAAATTTCGCTGGACTGGATCTCGGATTACGTCGATCTTTCCGATCTCGATCCGACGACGATCGCCGACAAGTTGACGCTGTCGACCGCCGAGGTCGAAGACCTGATCACCGTCGAACGATCCGTCGAGGGCGTGCTCGTCGGAGAAATCGTCGAACTCGAACCGATCGCCGCCGAGGGCAAGACATTGCACCGCGCGGTCGTCGATTGCGGCACGCGGCGTTTTGTTACCGTCTGCGGGGCGCCGAACGTTCGCGTCGGAATGAAATCGGCTTTCGCCCCCGCCGGGGTAACCTTGGCCGGTGAAACGACAATCACCCAAACCGAAATGGCCGGTCATACCAGTGAAGGCGTTTTGTGCTCGGCGGCCGAACTGGGAATGAGCCGTTGGCACGAGGGAATTCTCGAATTGCCCTCGGACCTGGAAAACGGAGCCCCGTTGAGTCGGTGGATCCCGCCGACCGATACGCTCATCGAATTGGACAACAAGAGCCTCACGCACCGCCCGGACCTTTGGGGCCACTACGGGTTCGCCAGGGAATTGGCGGCAATTTTCGGACGGCCGCTGCGTCCGCTCCCGCAGGTCGATTTGAGCCGGTTCGACAACCTACCGGCTTATCCTTTGAAGGTCGAAGATCCCGAAAACTGCCCGTGCTACGCCTGCTTGGACATCAAGCTCGATGCGGCGGTTCCGTCCCCGTTGATCGTTCAACGCCGCTTGCACGCGCTCGGCCAGCGAACATTCAATTTGATGGTCGATCTGACGAACTACGTCATGCTCGAAATCGGCCAGCCGACGCACGCTTTCGACGGCGATCTGGTCCACGAAATTCGTGTGGCCCCGATGGGCCGTCGCGGCACGTTCGTCACGCTCGACGGCCAAGAACGCGAAATGCTGCCGGAAGACCTGCTCATTTGGAATGAAAACGAGCCGGTCGCCCTGGCAGGCGTGATGGGCGGCTTACACAGCGAAGTGACCGAAAAGACGAAGCGGGTTCTCCTCGAATCGGCCAACTTCAAGGCGGCGCGCATCCGTAAGACGTCGGTCCGCCTCGACCTTCGTACCGACTCGGCCCAACGATTCGAAAAAGCCCAGCCGCCGGTAATCGTCAAATGGGCGGTCGCTCGGATTCTCGCGTGTATCGAAGAAGCCGGACGGCCTTACGAGGTTCTTTCGCGGTTCACGGTGGCGGGCGATCTCGACGACGCCTATCGGCCGTTGACGATGCCTTGGCGCGATGTCGCCCGCATGGCGGGTCAAGATCTCCCCGAAGACGAAGTGCTTGCCATCCTTCGCTCGTTGGAGTTCGAAGCGAAACGCAACGGCGACGTCCTCGATGTCGGTATTCCCCCGTTCCGAAGCCGGAAGGATATTTCCATACCGGCCGATATCATCGAAGAAATCCTTCGGATCTACGGCTACGGTCGTCTGACTCCGCGGTTACCGGAATCGCCGATCGCTCCGCTTCCGGAGAATCGTCCGCTCGACGTGCAACACGCCGTTCGCGGAGTCTTGGCCGGAGCACACCGCTTCGTCGAAGTTCACAACTATGCCTGGACCGACGACAAGTGGTTGGCTCAACTCGGCTTCGAACCGCAACAAGCCCTGGAACTGAAAAACCCGGCGGCACAACCGTATCGCCGCCTGCGAACCACGTTGGTACCGAACTTGTTGGCGTTGGTCCGTCCGAACCGAGTCCACCGCGACGCCTTTCGGCTGTTCGAAATCGGCGATGTCTACCGCGCCGACGGCGACGGTTGCATCGAAACGACTCACTTGGGTGGAGTAAGCTTTCAACAAAGCGCTTTGGGTAGCTTGGAAGAGCATTTCCGCTCCATCCGCGGCGCGATTGAAGAACTCGGTTCGGCCGTATTGAAGCGATCGTTTCGCCTCGAAGCCGGCTCGCAGTCTGCTTTCCCTTGGCTGGAAGCCAAGCATTGGGTCTCGATCAAGGCCGACGACCAAGAGCTAGGGTATCTCGCCGTTCTTCCGCGAACGATGATTCAAAAAGTGGTCGCGGAAGGGCAAGTGATCGTCTTCGAACTCGATCTCGACCGGTTGGCCGCGTTGCCCGTTGCCGCCCAACCGTACCGTCCCGCACCGGTGTATCCCGGTTCGTGGCAAGACTTCTCGCTCCTGTGGGATGCCGGCGCCGGCTTTGCCGCACTGGACGACCGCCTGGCGAAATTCACCCATCCGCTGCTCAAGCAACGCGACTTTTTATACACGTACAAAGGCAAAGGCTTGCCTGCGGGCAAGTTCAGTTACACGTTCCGGTTTTGGATCGGTGCCGACGACCACACACTGTCGGGCGATGAAATCGAATCCTTCCGTCAAGCTTTTCTCGAATACCTGAAACAAAACGACATCGCGTTACGTTGAGTCCACGTAGTGCTCGACAGAGCAACCATTCGACAGAGGGAAGCTACAGCCTATCATTCGGAGGGATTGACGAACAACAGCCCAGCCCGACAATAAGCCCTTGGTATCATGATCGCATGCCCCATTTAGGTGAGACTTCCCCAACCCCGAGGCGCAGGCAGAGAATGATCTGATAGACCTCGAAGGCGTTAGGGGTGCCGATACCGGTTGTCGCGACAACGAATACTCGTACTCGAAGGTTTCCCACATCGGCCGATCCGTCGTGGGCGAGGTCTTTTTGCTTCCCTCGCCTAGTCGACGCCGACGCGATCCGGCGGGAAACCGAGC
>CAYVVR010000222.1:4179-6864 GCA_964454655.1 uncultured Planctomycetaceae bacterium
GGCCGGGGCGAATGACTGCGGGGGCCCTTCGCAGAACCGCTTGATCGTGCCGATTGGGCCTTCCCCGAGATCAGGAAAACACACCATCCAGATGAGGAGAAAACATGTTCGCCGAATTTCAACAAGCCGCGAGAACGATCTTCGAAGCTGCGATGCAGGATGGGCGTTTGATCCGCAACCCCGATGAGGCGCGATTGCGTGGTCTCGCCCTGGAAGAACCGAACGTTCGGCCGACGAAGTACGGCAGCATCATGGCCGAATCGGAACCGATGTCGCGGGCGGCCATGTTCACACGAAACAACATCGACAGCGAATTCGGCAAAGACGAATACGACCTGTTGGAAGAAGCCAAGCGTCGGTTGGCCAAAGAAGAACTGGTCAGCATCGACGTGGAAGTCGGCGACGGCACCGACGGAATCACCGCCCGCTTGATCGTCCCCAAACGGTTTGCGCACATCGCGTACGCCGGCGTCAAGTTGTTCAAACCGACATCGACCGACGATCCGACCTACCAGGTCGTCTTCTTCACCGACGAAGCCTACGAAGGCAACGTCGAAAAACCGCTTCCCGAAAAGGACATCACGATCCGTCTGGCTTTCGGCGAAGACGGCAAGATGGTCAAAATCGTCCGCAACAGCAATTACTTCGGCGAGTGGAAAAAAGGCGTGTTCGCCGGAGAAGACTACCGGGTCAAACAAAGCGGCGACGCCATCTTCCTGCACGTCGGTTGCCGCAAAGACACACTGGAAACCTCGCACGGCGGATACAAGACGAGCGTTTCGTTGTTCGCAGCCTTGAGCGCCAACGGGAAAACGAGCACAAGCTGCAAGGTGCTCGCCCGCAAGGGCCATGAGCGATCGTGGCTCATTCAAGACGACGGCGGCAGCTTTTACCGCGACGGACGGTTCCGCGGCTTTGAGGCGGGCGGCTTGTTCATCAAGACGGACAAGCTCAACCCCGGCGACCAAATCGAAGCGTACTACGGCGCCTTGAAGCGAACGACCTTTCTCGAAAACGTCCATATCGAAGACGACGGCAGCATCGACTTCTTCAACCTGGAACGCACCTCGAACGGTCGTGCCGTCGTGCAACGGCGCGACTTCATGCATTGCAGCAACGATATCAACACCGACCGCGTGGACAATCTTTTCCTGATCACACGTGGTTCGATCATCCCCGCCGTTGCCAAATTGACGCTCGAGCAGGCCGTTGCCTTCATGGTGCTGGGCCAGTCGATGGAATCATCGGCAGGCGACCCCACGCAAGCCGGTAAGATCAAGAACGTCTTCTTCTACGATCCGTTCGTGGCCGGCGATCGAGCCGAACACGCGAACCTGTTTTACGACTTGCTTCAGGCGAATCCTCACATCAACTGCTTTTTGCTAAACACCGGTTGGGTCGGTGAAGGTGAGTCGTTCAAAGATATTCGCCTGCAAGACACGATGGGAATCCTGGATTCGATTCTCCGCGGCGGTCTGGAAGACTGGACGTTCTCGGAGGCGACCGGGCTGCTGGTCCCCTCGGCCGTTCGAACCGTCGACTCGATCCTGTTCCACCCCGAGAAGTTGTTCTCGCCGTCCGAGTTCCAGAAGCGTCAAACGGCGCTCGACAAGCAACGCGCAGAACAGATGGACAAGTATCCGGGCCTCAACCCGAAGATTCGCGAAGTCTTCCAAAAATAGCCCACGTTGACTTCGCGAAATGGAATCATCTTCGAAGCGAGAGCATCCTCTGCCGGTGCTCTCGCTTTTTGCATGTCCGATTCGAACAGCTCGGAGCGAGATACGAAGCCGCAAGTCGGCCCACAGATGAATGAACTTGCCTCCGTCGCTTGATCACTCCAGAATGACGGGAGAACTATTCCTACCGATCCCAACGGAGCGGAATCCCCGTCCATGAACCTGGCCCTTTTTCGACGAGCCTTCGCCGACGGCTTTTGGCAATTGGTCTTCAGTGTGCTGATCGCCTTCGGCTTCGCGTGGTTGTTCGTATGGCTGATGGGCAGCCTCGTGCAATTGGGCCTGTGGACCAGTTTGCTGAACCTGCTTCCCAAGTTCATCCACAAGGCGATGGGCATGTCGCCTGCCGCTTTGGTGAGCACCAAAGGAAGACTGAGCATCCTGTTCGTTCACGCCGTTCCCATGCTGATTTTCGTCGGCTGGGCCGTCGGCCGGGGCAGCGACACGATCGCCGGAAACCTCGAACGCGGCATCCTTGAATTGCTCGTCACGCTTCCTTGTCGTCGGTTTCAATTCGTGGTCGTGCCCACCCTTGCGACCGTCGCCGGAATCGTGATTCTCTCGGCTGCCCTCTGGAGCGGGCTTGCCGTCGGCTTGTATACGGTCCCTCTCGATCCACCCGTGGCGTGGCAGGAATTTTGGCCCGCTGTGTTGAATCTGGCCGTGATGAGCTTCGCCTTGCTCGGAATCTCGACGGCCGTTTCGGCGATCACTCGCAGCCGGTGGCGGTGCATCTGGATTACACTCGGATTGTTCATCGTGTCGATCATCATTAAGCTGGTCGCGCGGCTTTGGGATGCCGGACACTTACTGGCCTATTTGTCCTTTCTCTCGGCCTTCGAGCCGCAAATCCTCATTCTCGAGCCAAACACCACGACGATGACGTTCCGGTATTGCGGCGTTCTTTTCGCGATCGGAGTGGTTGGAATCGTCGCCGCTTCGCTGT